>DASTYT010000047.1 GCA_035764725.1 Candidatus Methylomirabilota bacterium
GTGGTGGCCCCAACGGGGTTCGAACCCGTGTTTCAGCCTTGAGAGGGCCGTGTCCTAGACCACTAGACGATGGGGCCGGCCGTGCGTCGACTGCGCGCGTCTACTTGCTCCGCTGGCGTCACACCTCGAGCGCTGCGGAAACGAAAAATGGCTGGGGGAGGAGGGCTCGAACCCCCATTACCAGGGCCAGAACCTGGCGTCCTACCATTAGACGATCCCCCAGCGCGACGGCCATTGTACGTGCCCGTGTTCGCAAGTGTCAAGGCAGCGGGCGGCATTGCGCGTACTGTGTGCGGCCCCGGGCGCGAGCGTTACGGGTGAGCCGGACCGCTAGAGAACGGCGGCCTTCAGCGAGCGGCTCGGCTTGAAGCGCGGTACTTTCTTTGCGGGAATGCGAATCGCGCTGCCCGTGCGCGGGTTGCGACCGTTGCGCTCGGCGCGGCGGCTGACCATGAAAGTCCCGAAGCCGCCGATGGTGACGCGGCGCCCGTGGCGGAGCGACTGGAACACACCGCGCACGAAGGTCTCGAGCGCCTTCTCCGAGGAGACCTTCGATCCGCCGGAGGCCTTCGCCATCGCGGCGACGAGATCGGCCTTGGTCATGCCCTCATCTACCCGATGCGGTGGCGCGAAGTCAAGACCGCGCGCGCTCAGAGGGTGAGGCGCTCGATGGCGGCGAGCAGATCGTCGGCCTTGAACGGCTTCTCGAGCACGGCGATGTGCGCGGACTGGACGAAGGCCCACGCGCCGGGATTGGCGGTGTCGCCGGTGATGAACAGGAAGCGGCCGGCGAGCGCGGGCCGCGCCGCCACCGCCTCGCGATAGAAGGTCTCGCCGTCGCCCGCGGGCATGCGGATGTCGGACACGACGAGATCGTAGTGGGCGGCGCGCACGCGCTCGAGGGCCGCCCGGCCGCCGTCGGCGGTCTCCACCTTCCAGCCCGAGCGCTCGAGCACGGTCGTGACGACCTCGATGATCTCCGGCTCGTCGTCGACGACGAGCGCACTGCGGCCCGATCCCACCGCGCGCGCCCGGTCGGCCGCGCTTGCGGTGGGGGCGGGGCGGCCCGCCGCGTAGCGGGGCAGCAGCACCGTGAAGACGGTGCAACCGGGCTCGCTCACCGCGCTGAGCCGCCCCGCGTGCTGCTCCACGATGCCGTACGACACGCTCAGGCCGAGGCCGGTGCCCTGCCCCACCGCTTTCGTCGTGAAAAACGGCTCGAAGATCCGCGGCAGCACGGCGGGCGCGATGCCCGGGCCATTGTCCTCCACCTCGAGACGCACCCACTCCACTCCACCGATCCAGGTCGCCTCGGTGCGCACGATGATCCGGTCCCCGGACTCCCCGGTGTCGTCGATGGGGCGGGGCCGCTCGGCTCGCGCCTGGAGGATGGCCTGCTCGGCGTTCAGCAGCAGATTCAGGATCACCTGCTGCAGCTGATGCGCGTCGCCCTCGGCAGGCGGCGAATCGGACGCGAACTCCAAACGCACCTCGATGCCCGAGAGGCGGAGCTGCGCCGCGCGCAGGAACAGGGTCTGCTCGATGATCTCGGGCAGGTTCACGGGCCCGCGCGCGGTGGCACGCTGCCGCGAGAACAGGAGCAGCCCCTGGACGATCTTGGCCATGCGATCGCCCTGGGCGACGATCAGCTCGATGGGACGGCGGATCTCGGCCGGTGGATTCTTGGAGAGCATGAGCTGCCCGTGGCCGATCACCACGGACAGGGGGTTGTTGAGCTCGTGGGCGACGCCGGAAACGAGCTGACCCACCGCGGAGAGCTTGGCCGCCTGCACCAACTGGGCCTGCGTGTCCTGGAGCGCGCGCAGCCGCTCGCGCGTCTCCTCGTAGAGGCGCGCGTTGTCGAGGGCGAGCGCCGCCTGATCCGCGAAGGCCTCCGCGAGGGCCACGTCGCCGGGCGTGTACACGCGCCCGGTCTGGTCGCCCACGGTGAGGGCGCCGATGATCTCCCCGCGCACGCGGAGGGGCACGCCGAGGACGGCGCGTGCGTCGCTGCGCTGGCTGTACTGGCGGAGGCCGTCGGTGAGGGTCGTGCGTGCGTCGGAGGCGAAGTCGGACACCCAGACTGACTTACCCTCCTGGACCGCGCGGCCGGCGATGCCCGCGCCCGGCGGCAGCATGTGCCGCGGCCCCACGAAGTCCGGCCCCTCGCCGAACCACGCCACCGCGCGCAGGGAGCCGTCGGGCTCGCGGAGGCGGAGCCGCGCGAAGCTCGCGCTCAGCAGCGGGCACACCCCTTCCACGATGTGGCGGCCCACCGCGGTGACGTCCAGCGTCTCGGTGAGGCTGCGCGCCACACTGGCCAGCTCTTCGGCCTCGAGACGGCGGCGCGTGGCCTCGACGTAGAGGCGCGCGTTCTCGAGCGTGAGCGCGGCCTGATCGGCCACCGCCTGGGCCACGCGCACGTCGCTCTCGGTGAACACACGGCCGGCCAGGTCGCCCACCGACAGCGCGCCCAGGACGGTGTCGCGCGCCACCAGCGGGACCGAGAGGACCGCGCGGTACGTGGCCTGCTCGATGCGGGCGCGCACCTCCGGGGGCAACGTGATGCGCGGGTCGTCCAGGAGGTTCGCCGTGATCACGGGCCGGCGCTCGCGCGCCGCCAGGCTGGCCACTCCGGTGCCGCGCGGAAACACGACGACGCGCCCCTGGGTCGGCCCCACGTCGCCCGAGGTCGCCACCGCGATGATGTCGCCGGAGTCCGGATCGAGACGGTAGAGCCCGGCGGTCTGCGTGCCGATCAGCGCGCGCACGGCGTCCGCGATCTCCTGGGCCATCGCGACCGGGTCGAGCGTCTGCGCGAGCACACGGCCCAGCCCGGCCAGCGATTCCGCCTCGCGCCGGCGCGCCTGGGTCTCCAAGAAGAGCCGTGCGTTCCGGACGGCCAGGGCGGCCTGGGACGCGAACGAGACGAGCAGCTCGCGGCCGTCCTCGCCGAGCCCCTCGCCGCGCCGGAGATTGAGGGTGAGCACGCCGGCCAGCACGTCGCCGGCCACCACGGGCGCGCCGGCGAACGCCGTGAGGTCATTGGCGCGCGCCCAGCTCACCGACTGGATGCGCTCGTCGACCGTGACGTCGTCCACGAAGAGCGGCGCGCGGTTCCGCGCGACCCAGCCCGTGCCGCCCTGCTCGAAGCCGAGTTCCATGGGCATGTCGAGCATGCTCACCGAGGGGTGCACCGTCCACGCACGGCGCACGAGCCGGCGGTTCACCGTGTCGGCGTCCCAGAGCACGACCGCGGGCGCCCCGGTGACCCGGGCCAGCGCCTCCGTGATGTGGCGGAGCAGCGGGGCGAGGTCCAGCTCCTGGATGAGGGCCGCGTTCACCTCGGTCAGCGCGGTGAACCGCCGCTCGCGGGCCGCGAGGCCGGCCACCGCCTGCTCGCGCTCCCGGCTCGCGGCGGCGAACTGCCGGCCAATGAGCCAGGCCACTCCGAGCCCGAAGGCGGTGATCGCGCCGAGACCGAAGAGGTTGGCGCGGAAGCGCGCCGCCGCGGGCCCGTAGGCGACACGCGTAGGGGTGGCCGCCACCACCATCCACGGCGCTTGCGTGAGCCCGGCGGCCCCGGCGAGGTAGCGCGTGCCGTTCTCCGCCCGCCACTCACCCACCCCGTCGCGAAGGCGGATCAGCTCCGAGGCCTCCCGCGCCGCGCCGATCATGCGGCCGACGAGCGGCCCGGCGGGCGTCGTGCTCGCCAGCACCTCGCGCTCGGCGCTCAGCACGCTGAGCGCCACGCCCTCGTGTGTGGACGTGGCGTCGAGGAACGTGGAGAGCTTGTCGAGATCGAGCTCAGCGACGAGGGCCCCCGTGACCTGACCTCGCATCCCCGTGGTCGGCACCACGATGGCTGCCGCCCGCGCCGCGCCCAGCATCCCGGCGCGCGCATCCCCGACCTGCGGCTCGACGCCCTTGAACGCCGCCTGGAAGGCCGGATCGTCGACAAGCCCCGCGAGCGCGCGGGCATCGGGCGGCGCGCTCGAGACGAGCACGCGGCCCTCGGGGGTGGTGGCCAGGAAGCCGGAGACGAAGGGCTGCGTGGCCTGCGCCTGCTCGGTCATCTCGGCGAGGTCGGCGGCCTGCAGTCGATCCAGGACTCGCACCGCCGCGAGCGTCCGGAGGCTCTCGATGCGCCCCGACAGGAGGGCGTCGAGCTGATGCGCGCTCGCGCGCGCCACCGCGAGGAGCGCCTCCTGGGACTGCGCCCGGGCGATGCGCTGGTCGAGCCAGAAGCTCCAGGCGGCGCCCGCGACGAGCAGCGCGAGCACGCCCAGCACGAGGGTGACGAGTTTGGCGCGAATGGTCCAGCGCATGGGGCCGGCCGACGGCCGTCACGCATGAGTATAGTCCACCGAACTGCCAATGCCGCGGTCGCGAAAAACCCGGCGGAACGGGCCAGGTCTCCACGGCCGCCGGCCCGGCACGGCAGGTGACGATCCGCGCGCTACTCGTAGCCGCTGGATGGACCCTTATTGTTCTTGCCGATGCAAAGCCGTGTCACGACCTTGACAACCCTGGTGGCCGCTTCCATACTTCCGCGCGTCGGCCCGGGTCGTGACCGTCGGGAGGAGGCCGGCGGGCTGAATCGGAGTCTTACACGTCGTGTCTTCAGAGCGGAAGTTCGGGACCGCTGAGGAGAGCCGAATGAATCGGAGAATTCTTGGCTTGGTCGCGAGCGTCGCCGTGGCGCTCCTGGTCGTTCCCTCCATCACCCCGGCGCAGAGCCCCGCGCCTGCCGGCATGAAGATGTACGTGTTCAGCTCGGGCGGCCTCACGATCGCGAAGAGCGCGCTCCAGTCCGGGGCCTCGAGCAATCCCATCACCGTGCCGGTCGGCTTCTTCGTGGTTCGGCACCCGAAGGGTAACTTTCTCTTCGACACCGGGAACAACGACAAGATCATCAATGACCCGAGCTACTGGGGACCGTTCATCAAGGGCCTCACGCCCGAGCGCGGCCCCGACGTGGCCATCGACACGCAGCTCAAGAAGATCGGGCTGACCCCCGACGACATCAAGTACGTGGCCGTCGGGCACATGCACCTGGACCATGGCGGCAATGTCTGCAAGTTCCCGAAGGCGATCTTCCTCGTCCAGAAGGACGAGATGAAGAACGCCGCGTGGCCTGAGCCCGGCACCGCCGGCCCGTACGTCCCGGGCGACGTGGCCTGCCTGCGGAACGACATGGGCGAGGCGCTGCCGAACAAGTACAAGATGGAGCAGCTCACCGGTGACCTCGACGTGTTCGGCGATGGTAGCGTGGTGCTGAAGAGCTGGCCGGGCCACACTCCCGGTAGCCAGATGGCGATCGTCCGTCTTCCGAAGACCGGGACGGTGATCCTGACCAGCGACAACGTCTACTTCTCCGAGAACGTCACCAAGAATCTACTGCCCGACATCTCGCTGGCCTACAATCCGACGGGCATCCTGAATGCCTACGAGTACATCCGGACGATGCAGGGTCGGGAGAACGCGAGCTTCATGACCGCCCACGATCCGGACGGTCCCGCCGGGAAGGCGCGCTCCACCCACGCCCCGCAGGTCTTCGAGTAGACGGCCGGAACGAACCCACGCACCGTCGGACGGCGAGACCGTCCGGCGGTGTCGTCTTCTGCTCCGCATGCCTCCGCTGATCGCCGTCGAGCAGCTCAGCAAGTGGTATGGCTCCCGCCTGGCGGTCGATCGAGTCTCCCTCGAGGTCGAGCGCGGCGAGGTCATGGGTCTGCTCGGCCCGAACGGCTCGGGCAAGACGACGATCCTCCGGATCCTGACCGGCTACCTCCATCCCAGCGAGGGCGCGGTCCGCATCGCGGACCTGGACATGGTGGCCCGATCGCGCGAGGCCCGCGCGCGGGTAGGCTACGTCCCCGAGGACGTGCCTCTCTACGAGTGGATGCGGGTCCGCGAGTTCCTCCGATTCATGGCGCGGCTGCGCGGCCTCCGGGGCGGCGCGGTGAGCCGCGCCGTCGAGGCCGCGGTCGAGCGTCTGGCGCTCGGAAGCGTGCGCGACCTGCTCATCGCAACGCTTTCCCGGGGATACCGACAGCGCGTCGCGATCGCGCAGGCCCTTCTCGGAGATCCGGCGGTCCTGGTGCTCGACGAGCCCACCAACGGTCTCGACCCATGGCAGATCATCGAGATGCGCGGTCACATCCGAGCCCTCGCGGGCGCCCACGCGGTCCTGGTCACGTCGCACATCCTGGGCGAGATCGAGCGGGTGGCGGACCGAGTGGCGGTCCTGCTCGCCGGCCGGCTTCTGGGCGTGCATCGCCTCCGGACGGATGGCGTCGACGCTCGACTTCGTCTGCGCGTCCAGGGTCCCGTCGAGGCGGTCCGCGCCCGGCTCCAGGAGATCCCCGGCGTGCAGGCGGTGACGGTGGAAAGTACCCCCGCGCCGGACGTCAACAGGTACCTGGTGGAGAGCCGGGTGGGACCGAACGCAGACCGGATCGCCGCAGCGCTGATCGCGGCCGGCTTCGGCCTCCTCGAGATGACCACGGCTCCCCGGGACCTGGAAGCGCTGTTCCTCGAGCTCACGGGCCAGGCTCCGGAGGCGATCCGGTGAGTCACCTCGGCACCCTGCTGCTGAAGGAGGAGCGGGCCGTCTTCTCCTCGCCGATCGCCTACTCCACCGTCGCGGTCTACCTCCTCCTGATGGGCTATACGTTCACCGCGGTGCTCTTCCTCAACCGCACCGGAGATCTCGTGCGCGTCTTCTTCCAGGCCGCGGTGCTGTTCCTGCTCATCGTGCCGGTGGTGACCATGCGTCTGTTCGCGGAGGAGCGGCGCGCCGGCACCCTGGAGCTCCTGCTCACCGCGCCGGTCCGGGAGATGGACATCGTGGTCGCCAAGTTCCTGGCCGGGCTCACCCTGCCGACCCTGATGCTCGTCCTGACCGCGAGCTACGCGATCGTCCTCGGCGTCTACGGCGATCCGGACTGGGGGCCGATCTACAGCGGGTTCCTCGGGCTCTTCCTCCTCGCGGCGGGCTTGACCGCGGTCGGGCTGCTCGCCTCCAGCCTGGCCCCGAACCAGATCGTGGCGGCGATGGCGGCCATGGGCGTCGGCATCCTGCTGTGGATGATCGACACCCTCGGCTACCTCCTGCCCGACCCCTTCGATCGGATCGTCTCCCACGCCTCCCTGGTCGCGCACTTCACGCCCTTCGCCACCGGCGCGATGTTCCTGTCGGACGTGGGGTTCTTCGTCACCCTCGTCCTGACCGGGCTGTTTCTGAGCAGCCGCGCACTCGCCCGCCGATAGGCCGGCGATAGGGATGGATCGTCTCGACGTCGTCAACTCTCTCTGGTTCGTGGCTTGGCTCGCGGCCCTCGCAACGCTCTTCGTCCTCGGGGCCCGGCTGCCCTTGCAGCCCCGCCTGCGACGGCCGCTGGCCCTCGCCTATGGCGCCGGGATCGTCCTGGCCACGCTCGGCATCGCGGTGCTGGCCAACGTGGCCCTCGTGCTGCACGACGCGCACTTCGACCTCACCCGCGAGGCCGTGTTCACGCCGTCCCGGCAGGCCGAGCAGGTCGTCGACCTGCTCCGACGCGACGTCAAGCTGACCTATTTCTACCAGGCTCAGCACCAGGAGGGGCGCCGTGCCAAGGACATGGTGGAGGTGCTCGGGCGGCGTAATCCCCGCCTGCACGTGCGCACCGTCGACCCCGATAAGCAGCCGAGCGTGGCCGACACCTACGGGGTGCGGATCTACAACGCGGCGGTGCTGGAGAGCGACGACCGCCGCATTCAGGTCTTCAGCACCGACGAGAACCAGATCGCGCTGGGCATCCTCCGCGTGCTGCGGGAGCGCGTCACCACCGTCTGCTTCATCGAAGGGCACAACGAGTATCCGATGGAGAACTTCGAGTTCCACACCCACTTCGAGGGGGTGGCCGGCCATGGGCACGGCGAAGGCGCCTCCGCCCTCGTGCAGATGCGCTCCCACGGAGCCGGGCGCTTGCGCCGCGCGCTGGAGTCCTTCGGCTACGACGTCCGCAAGGTCGTGACCGGGGCGCGGCCCGAGATCCCATCCGACTGCGCGGCGGTGGTGGACGTCAATCCCCGCACCACCTATCTCCCCGCCGAGAGCGACGCGCTCTTCGATTACCTGGCTCGGGGAGGCGCCGCGGTGCTGATGTACGACCTTGGGTTCGTGCTCGAGCCCCGGCTACGGGCCGGGCTCGCGCAGCTCGGCCTGGCCGTCGACCAGAACGTTGTGATCGACCCGCTCGACCACTACTCGACAGATCCCGAGGTCGTCGCGATCCCGGTCTACGAGCCGCACCCGATCACGCGCGGCATCGCCCTCAGCTTCTTCCCCGGCGTTCGCTCGCTGACCTTGGGGCCGCCGCCGCCCGGCGTGACCGCCAAGATCCTCTTCGCGAGCAGCCCCCAGAGCTTCACCCAGCCGGTGAAAGTCGTGAATGAGCTCGCATCCAACGGGAGGGACGCGGCCCGCTCCGCGCCCGGCCAGCCGGGCCGGCGTCCCCTCGCGGCGGCCTTCGAGGGCTCGTGGCCCGGACAGCCAGCGGGGCCGCGGCCGTTTCGCCTGGTCGTGGTCGGCGACGGGGATTTCGCGAGCAACTCGTTTCTGCCCTACATGTCCAACGGCGATCTGTCCCTCGCCATGATCCGCTGGGCGGCCCGCGAGGAGCAAACCCCGACCGTCACCACCCGCATGCCAGTGCCGCCGCTGGTGCTCCTGACCAAGTCCCAGATGCAGCGGATCTTCCTCCTGATCGAGGTCCTGCTCCCGCTCTCGGTGGTGGGGGTGGGGGTGATGGTGTGGTGGAGACGGCGATAGGGCCGAGCCGCCGCGTACTGGCTCTGCTGGGCGCGCTCCTCGCCTTGGGCGTGCTCGCGGCGATGGTGGTCTCCGGGCAGCTCCCGGAGAGCAAGCAGTTCGTGAAGTTCACCCCCGCGGGGGTGATGAGCGAGCAACCCGCCGAGATCGACGGCGTGGAGGTGCGGACCGCGGCCGGTCGCTGGCGGTTCGTCCGCGCCGCGGACGGCTGGCGCGACGGCGCGCGGCCCTTGCCCTCGGGCCTGGCCGCCCATCTGGACGCGTCCATCAAGTTCATGCACGTCTCGGCCCCGGTGCGGGTGATGGAGCCGGCGGAGTGGGTCCCCATCGGCCTGCGGGAGTTCGGGCTCGATCCCCCCGGATTCGTGGCCACGCTCTATCGCGGCGAGACCCGCGTGCTGGAGGCCGCCTTCGGAGCCCCGAACCCCCAGCAAGTACTGCAGTACATGAAGCTGGTGGGGCACGATCAGGTCTATCTCATGTCGCGCTTCATTGGAGCCGAGTGGGAAGAGTTCATCCGCGACTCCACCCGCGGATGAGCACCCTATCCCTCCGACACGCGCTCGGGGCCCTGCTGTTCCTCGCCGTGCCCGCTGCCGGTCTCGCCCATACCGGCGGTACCACCGGGTACGCGGTGATCACGGTGAGCCGGGGCACCGTCCGGTACGAGGCGACGCTCGCCACCGCCGTCCTGCCTTCAGACCTCGCGGAGGCGCTCCGTCTCGCCCAGGGGGGAGACGCGCCGAGCCGCGAGCCGCTCCTCGACCTCGTGCGGAAGCACATCGTGCTGCGGGCCGGCGACGTCCGCTGCGAGCCGGGGCCCGGCGAGGTCGTTCCCGGGGCCTTCCCGGCCCCGACTTTCACGATACGCGTGGACTTCGCCTGCGGGCGCGCGCCGCGGGAGCTGACCGTCCAGGACAACACCTTCGAGATACTGGGTCCGGACCACCACACTCTCGCCCGGATCGAGGCGCCGGGGGGCACGCAACAGTTCGCGTTCGCCCCCGAGACACGCGTCGGTCACTTCCCCATAGAGGCCGTACCGGAGACCTCCCGCGCGACGGGCAGCTTCGTGCTCCTGGGCATCCATCACATCCTGAGCGGCTACGACCATCTGCTCTTCGTGATTGGGCTGCTGCTGCCGGGCGGGGACCTGCTGTCGCTGGCCAAGATCATCACCGCGTTCACGATCGCCCACAGCGTGACATTGTCGCTGGCGGTGCTGCAGGTGGTCACCCTGCCCGATCGCCTCATCGAGGCGGTGATCGCGCTCTCGATCGCCTATGTCGCGGCCGAGAACCTGGTCGGCCGGCCTGCCGTCTCCCGCCGCTGGCTGGTCAGCTTCTGCTTCGGGCTGGTCCACGGCTTCGGCTTCTCCTCCGCCCTCCGCGAGCTCGGCTTGCCCGCGCACGGCCTGCTGCTCTCCCTCCTCGGCTTCAACGTCGGCGTGGAGCTGGGCCAGGCCCTCGTGGTCGCGCTCTGCTTGCCCCTGTTGATCGTGCTCCGCCGCACCCGCTGGTCGCACGCGGCGGTCGTCACCTCGTCCGCCGCGATCCTCGTGGTCGGCCTCGTGTTGTTCCTGGAGCGCGCGTTCCTCTGATTTTCGCTGCGCGTGGCCCGAGCGCGCGCGCTGGGGAATTCGGGCCACGCGCGGCGGGGGGCCGGCCGACGGCCGCCACGCATGAGTATGGACGACTCTGGCGTATAATCGCCCGCATGGCGCGCGCGTCGTTCGATGTATCCTTCGTCGTGCTCGCGGCGCTCGCCCTCGTCACCGCCGCGCTGGCCTACCTGAAAGACCCCGGGCTACCGGCTATCGGTGCGCGCAACGGCCTCGCGCTCCTCTGGTTCATCATTCCCCGGCTGGTCCCCGCGCTGATCCTGGCCGGCATGCTGCAGGTGCTGATCCCGCAGGAGACGGTGGCGCGCTTCTTCGGGCGTCAGTCCGGCCTCACCGCGATCTGCGTGGCGAGCGTGGCCGGCATGATCACTCCCGGCGGCCCCATGGTGAGCGTGCCGCTGCTCGTGGTGCTCGCCAACTCGGGGATGGCGCTGGGCCCCCTGGTCGCCTACATGACCTCCTGGTCGCTCTTCGGCCTGCAGCGCATCATTGCGTGGGAAGCGCCGCTGATGGGCTGGCACTTCGTGGGCGTGCGCGTCGCGTCGAGCGTGATCTTCCCCGTCCTCGCGGGGTGGCTGGTGACGCTCTACTACCATGAGTGAGGGGGCCCGGTAGCCGGCGTGGCTTTCGGCGATCTCCGCGAGTTCGTCGCCCACCTCGAGAAGACGGGCCAGCTCCGCCGGATCAGCGCGCCCGTCTCGCGCGATCTCGAGATCACCGAGATCACCGACCGCGTCTCCAAGCGCCCGGGTGACGGCAACATCGCCCTGCTGTTCGAGACCGTCGAGGGGTTCTCGATGCCGGTGCTGATCAACGCCTTCGGCTCGCCGACACGCATGGCGGCGGCCCTAGGCGTGGATCGGCTCGCGGATCTCTCCGCGCGGGTCGCCAAGCTCCTCGATCTCCGCATGCCGGGCTCGCTCTTCGACAAGCTGCGACGCCTCGGCGACCTCTTCGACCTCGCCAAGGCCGGTCCCAAGCGCGTGCGCACGGCGTCCTGCCAGGAGGTCGTGGAGACCGATCGGCCGAACCTCGGGACTCTCCCCGTGCTGCGCTGCTGGCCGGGCGACGCGGGACGCTACATCACGCTGCCGCTCGTCTTCACCCGCGATCCCGCGACCAAGGCCCGCAACGTCGGCATGTATCGCCTCCAGGTGTACGACGAGCAGACCCTCGGCATGCACTGGCAGATCCACAAGGGCTCCGCCGAGCATCAGCGCGTGGCCGAGGAGCGGGGCGCGCGGCGGATGGAGGTGGCCATCGCCCTCGGCGGGGATCCCGTGTCGATCTACGCGGGCTCGGCGCCGCTGCCGCCCAGCGTGGACGAGATGGTGTTCGCGGGCTGGCTCCGCGGCGGCGGCGTGCCGATGGTGGCGTGCAAGACCGTCGACCTCGAGGTGCCGGCGGAGGCCGAGATCGTGCTCGAGGGCTGGGTGGACCCGGCAGAGCGGCGGGTGGAGGGGCCGTTCGGCGATCACACCGGCTACTACTCGCTCGCGCGCGAGTACCCCGTGTTCCACCTCCAGGCCATCACGCGCCGGCGTGCTCCCATCTACCCGACGACGATCGTGGGCCGCCCGCCGCAGGAAGACTACTGGCTGGGCAAGGCCACCGAGCGCATCTTCCTGCCGATCATCAAGATGATGCTGCCCGAGATCGTGGACATGAACATGCCGGCGGAGGGCGTGTTCCACAATCTGGTGATCGTCTCGATCCGCAAGCGCTATCCCGGCCAGGCGCGCAAGGTGATGTACGCGCTCTGGGGGCTCGGGCTCATGATGCTGGCCAAGAACATCCTGGTCGTGTCCGAGCACGTGGACGTCCAGAACCTCTCCGAGGTCACCTGGCGCGCCACCGGGAACGTCGACCCCAAGCGCGATCTCGTGCTCGTCGACGGCCCCGCCGACGACCTCGACCACTCCGCGCTTCGCCACCGGTTCGGCGGCAAGCTCGGCATCGACGCCACCGAGAAGACGGCGGCTGACGGCATCGGGCAGCCCTGGCCCGATGAGATCGTGATGACGCCCGAGATCCGCGAGCGCGTCACCCGGCGCTGGACCGAGTTCGGGCTCTCATGAGCCGCGGGACGGGCGCCCTCCGCCACTTCCTCGACGCCATCAAGTTCGAGCACACCGTCTTCGCCCTGCCCTTCGCCTACATTGCCATGGTGCTGGCGGCCGACGGCTGGCCCGGCTGGCACGTGCTCGTCTGGGTGACGCTCGCCATGGTGGGCGCGCGCACCCTGGCGATGTCGGTCAACCGCCTGGCGGATCGCTGGATCGACGCGAAGAACCCGCGCACCCGCGGGCGTCACCTGCCGGCGGGCCTCCTGTCGGCGGCGCAGGTGACACTCGCCGCGGTGGCCGCCGGGGCCCTGCTGCTCGCCTCGGCCTGGATGCTCAACCCGCTCTGCCTGGCGCTGTCGCCGCTTGCCGTCCTCTTCCTCGTGGGCTATTCCTACACGAAGCGCTTCACCTGGCTCTCGCACTGGATCCTCGGCTTCACCGACGGCATCGCCGCCGCGGGGGGCTGGATCGCCGTGCGGGGCGCCTTCGAGCCGCCCGCCTTCATCCTCTGGTTCGCGCTGACCGTGTGGATCGGCGGCTTCGATCTCATCTACGCCTGCCAGGACGTCGAGTTCGACCGCGCGGAGGGCCTCCACTCCTTCCCGGCGCGCTTCGGCATCGCCGCCGCGCTGCGCACCGCGCAGGCGTGCCACGTGCTGACGGTGGCCGCGTTCGCGCTGTTGGGCTGGACGCTCTCCCTCGGCTTCCTCTACTGGGGCGGCGTCGGGGTGGTGGCGGCGCTGCTCGTCTACGAGCACTCGCTGGTCTCACCGGGCGATCTCTCGAGGCTGGACATGGCCTTCTTCAACGTCAACGGCTACATCGCGGTGATCCTCTTCGCGGCCGTCCTCGCCGGGCGCTGGGCATGAGCTCCGCTTCGCGCGATCTCGGCGTCGGGCCCGACAAGGCGCGGTTCGTGAGCGAGATGTTCTCGCGCATCGCGGGACGCTACGACCTCATGAACGGCCTCATGACGTTCGGCATGCACCACGCGTGGCGCCGCATGGCCGCGCGCCAGACCATCGCCTGCCCCGACGGCCCCGCGCTGGACCTCGCCACCGGCACCGGCGACCTCGCGCTCGAACTGCGCGAGATCCACCCGCATCGCGACATCATTGCCGCGGACTTCGCCCTCGGCATGCTGCGCGAGGCGGTGACGAAGGTGCGCCAGGTGGGCGCGGCCGAGCGCGTGCGCCTGGTCGCCGGCGACGCGCTCGCCCTGCCCTTCGCCGACCGCACCTTCGCTTGCGTGACCTCCGCCTTCCTGCTTCGCAACCTGGCGGACCTCCGCCAGGGGCTGGCCGAGATGAAGCGCGTGACCCGCCCCGGCGGCCGCGTGGTCGCGCTCGAGATCACCCAGGCCACGCTGCCCGGCTTCCGCTCGCTGTTCCGCCTCTACTTCAACCACCTGGTGCCGCGCATCGGCGGGCTCATCGCAGGCGATCGCGAGGCCTACACCTATCTCCCCCAGTCCGTGGACCGCTTCCTCACCCCCGCCGGACTGACCAGTCTCATGGGCGAGGTCGGGCTCCGCGCCGTGAAGGTCCAGCGCGTCGGCATGGGCACGGTCTGCATCCACACCGGCGTCGCGTAGACTGATCGCATGGCGAGGGCAGCGGTGAGCGGGCGGGTGGCCGAGGTCTTCTACTCGATCCAGGGGGAGGGCGCGACGGCAGGCGTGCCGGCGGTGTTCGCGCGGCTCCAGGGCTGCACCGTGGGCTGCGCCTGGTGCGACACCAAGTACTCCTGGGACGCGGACGCCGGCCGCTCCATCCACCTCGACGGGCTCCTCGCGGAGATGCACGCCTTCCCCTGCCGCCGCGCGGTGGTCACCGGCGGCGAGCCGCTCGAGTCGGCTCTGTTCGCTCCCCTCGTGGCGGCGCTGCTCGCCGGCGGCTGGGAGGTCGAGGTCGAGACCTCCGGCACGCTCGCCCCGCCCGCGGGTCTCCACGCGCGCCGCATTCAGTGGAACGTGTCCGTGAAGCTGGCCGCCTCGGGCGTCGCCGAGGCTCGGCGCATCCGGCCCGATGCCATCCGCGCATTCCTGGCCGCCGAGGCCTGGTGGAAGTTCGTGGTCACCGACGAGGGAGACCTCGCCGAGGTCCTGCACCTCGCCGAGCGCTTCGCCCTGCCGCGAGGCCGCATCCTCCTCCAGCCCGAAGGCATACGCCGCGAGGACCTGATCGCGCGGAGCCCGTGGGTGGCCGAGGCGTGCACCCGCCACGGCTTCCGCTTCTCACCGCGTCACCACGTGATGCTCTGGGGGGCCCGGCGGGGCGTCTGATGGGCCCACGTGCCGTGGTGCTCCTTTCCGGTGGGCTCGACTCCAGCACCACGCTGGCCATCGCCCGCGCCCAGGGCTTCACGTGCTGTGCGCTCTCGTTCGACTACGGCCAGCGCCACGCCCGCGAGCTCGAGTCGGCGCGCCGGGTGGCTCAGGCGCTCGAGGCGGCCGAGCATTGCGTGCTCCCCCTCGATCTCCGGGCCATCGGCGGCTCGGCGCTCACCGCCGACATCGCGGTGCCCAAGGGCCGTAGCGAGGCCGCGATCGTCGAGGGCATCCCCGTCACCTACGTACCAGCCCGCAACACCATCTTCCTCGCCTACGCGCTTGGCTGGGCCGAGGTGATGGGCGCCCAGGACATCTTCATCGGCGTCAACGCCCTCGACTACTCGGGCTATCCCGACTGCCGCCCGGAGTTCATCGAGGCATTCGAGCAGCTCGCCAACCTCGCGACGAAGGCCGGCGTAGAGGGCACGAGCCGCTTCCGCGTGCACACGCCGCTCATCGCCCTGTCCAAGGCGCAGATCGTGCTCCGCGCGTGGGAGCTGGGCGTGGACTTCGCCCTCACCTGGTCGTGCTACGAGCCGGGCGCGGACGGGCGGCCGTGCGGCGCATGCGACTCCTGCTTGCTGCGCGCCAAGGGCTTCGCCGAAGCGCGCCTGGTCGACCCCGTCGCGACGCCGTGATCGCCCTCGACCACTTCCCCCGCGAGCGCACCTGGCTGCTTCCCGCTCTTCACGCCGTGCAGCACGCGGAGCGCTGGATCTCCCCCGACGCGATCGCCGACATCGCCGCGCATCTGCGGGTGCCGGTGAGCGAAGTTTACGGCGTCGCCACCCACTATCCGGAGCTGCGCCTCGCCGAGCCGGGCCGGCACGTGGCCCGCGTCTGCGTGGGGGTGTCCTGCCGCGTGGGCGGGTCGCTCGATCTCCTGGCCGCGCTCGAGCGGCGCCTCGGCGTGAGGGCGGATGCCACCACCGCCGACGGCGAGTGGACGCTCGAGCGCCTCGACTGCGCCTTCAACTGCTCCATGGCGCCCGTGGCCGAGGTGGACGGCCGCCACCTCGGCCGCGTCGCGCTCGACGACGTGGATCGCGTGCTGGGGGCGCCCGCGCCGATGGGGCGCGGTGCGGAGCCGGGCGTCGAGTACGAGCCCCACCCGCCCGTGATCGCGTTTCCCTCGTCCCCGCCGTCGCCGCTGCCCGCGGGCGATCACGGCCCGGCCATCGGCCAGGTCGTGGATCCCTCGGTCTGGTTCAACGGCCTGGAGCGCGCGGCCCGGGCCCTCGCGAGCCCGGGCGAAGTCCGTCTCGCGGTGGGCGTCGGCTCCTGCGGCCTCTCGGTGGGCGCGGCTACCACCCTGGCTGCCCTCGCCGCCGAGGTAGGCCTGCGCGGCGTGCGCGCGCGCGTGATCGCCGCAGGCTGCTCCGGCCTGTGCTGGGCCGCGCCCACCGTGACCGTGCTCCGCCCCGGCGCGCCGCCCGAGACCGCGGCGCGGGTCGCCCCGGGCGACGTGGGCGCGCTGCTCGATGCCGTCGAGGCCGGCCGCCGCGTCGAGTCGCCGGCGGTGACCGCCTTCCTGGCCGGGCAGCGCCGGGTACTCACCGAGCGATTGGGCGTGGTCGACCCCGGCGACATCGGCGACGCGATCCACCGGGGAAGCTACGCAGCCCTGGCCGCCGTCCTCGCCGCGGGCGATCCGCTGGCGGTGATCGAGACCGTGAAGACCGCGTCACTGCAGGGGCGCGGTGGCGCCTACTTCCCCGCGGCGGTGAAGTGGGAGGGTGCGCGACGCGCCGCCGGCGAGCCCAAGTACCTCATCGTCAACGGCGAGGAGGGCGAGCCCGGCATCTTCAAGGACCGCCATCTCCTCGAGGGCGATCCCCACCGTCTGCTCGAGGGCGCCCTGCTGGCCGCGTATGCCGCCGGGGCCAGCCACGTGTATCTCTATGTGCACGGCGAAGCCAACCTCGCCGCGCGGCGCTTGGAGCGGGCGCTGGATACCGCGCGGCGCTGGGGCCTCGTAAGCCAGCACGTGCTGGGCAGCGATTTCTCGGTCGAGGTCGAGATCCGCCGAGGAGCCGGAGGCTTTGTTCTGGGCGAGGAGACGGCGCTCATGGAGTCGCTGGAGGGGCGTCGTGCCATGCCGCGGGCCAAGCCGCCCTTTCCCGTGGAGGCGGGTCTCTGGGGTAAGCCCACCGTGATCAACAACGTCGAGACGCTCTTCGCCGTGCCGCTGATCGTGGGGCGCGGTGCGGCCTGGTGGAAGGGGCTGGGCCGCGGCCACGGCATGAAGTGCTTCGGCCTCTCGGGCCATGTCCGCCGGCCCGGCCTGGTCGAGCTGCCGATGGGCGCCACGCTCCGCGATCTGGTGGAGGGCCTGGGCGGCGGGCCGGGCGATGGCCACCGGATCCAGGCCGTGCTCGTGGGCGGACCGTCCGGGAGCCTGGTCCCGCCCCGGCTCCTCGATGAGCCCATGGTGCCGGGCGGCGCCGTCAGCCCCGGGACCGGCGGGATCGCGGCCCTGGATGAGCGGGCCTCGCTTCGCGACATCGTGCGCACCCTGCTCGACTTCAATACCCGCGAGTCCTGCGGCAAGTGCACCCCGTGCCGCGAAGGCACGGCGCGGCTCCGGGATCTCCTCGACGGTCGGAGCAACAGCCAGGGGGGCCCGACGCTCGAGGAGCTGAGCGAGGTCGTGCGCCTGGCGTCCCTCTGCGGGCTCGGTCAGGCGGCGCCGCTCTCAATCCTGTCCGCCCTCAAGGAGTTCCCCAGGGAATTCGCAGATCTCCGCTGAACATGTATCATAGCGGAGCAGGCGCAGTCGCGATGGATGGGATCGCGCATGGCCATCACACTCCGCGTAGACGGCTCGGACATCGAAGTCCCCCCGGGCGCCACGGTGCTGGACGCCGTGAACCGACTCGGCGTCCCCCTGCCCCAGCTCTGCAAGGACCCTGACCGGCCGCCGCTGGGCGCCTGCCGCACCTGCCTCGTCCATGTCGAGGGGCAGCGCGGTTTCCCCGCGGCCTGCCACCTGCCCGCGCGCGAGGGCATGGTGGTCGACACCCAGCACGAGGGCGCGGTCCGCCTCCGCAAGGCCGTGCTCGACCTCACGCTCTCCATGCTGACGTCCTCCGGGGACCGGGACAGCTTCGGCCAGGTCGGCGAGGCCGCTGCCCGCCACGGGCTCGAGCACCCGACGTGGCAGCCACACCATCATTTCGAGACCGACGCTTCGAAGTCCTTCTTCGTGCTCGACCGAGAGGCCTGTATCCTCTGCGGCCGCTGCACCACCGCGTGCGCGGAGACGCAGCACATCGGCGCCATCTCGCTCTTGGGCCGCAACCAGGACGCCCGGGTGGGCGTGGTGAGTGACGGCCCCATGTCCGCCTCGATCTGCACCTCGTGCGGCCAATGCGTGGCCACGTGCCCCACCGGCGCCCTCCGCCCCAAAGAGGCAGTGGTCCCGGTCGTCCGTCGGGTGGACACGATCTGTCCGTACTGCGGTGTGGGCTGCGGCATCACCCTCGGCGTCAGGGCGGATGGGCGGCTGGCCGGCATGGCCGACGACGCGCCGGCGAACCCGTCGAGCCGCGGGATGCTCTGCGTGAAGGGGCGCTTCGGCACCGGCTTCGTCCATGCGCGCGACCGCATCATCACCCCCATGATCAAGCGTGAGGGCATCTGGCACGAGGTCAGCTGGGACGAGGCCCTCGATGCCGCCGCCGACGGCCTCGCGCGGAACCTCGGGCACTTCGGCTCGCTGGCCTCGGCCAAGGCCACCAACGAGGACGGCTACGTGATCCAGAAGCTGGCCCGCCACATCATGGGCACGAACAACGTGGATCACTGCACGCGGCTCTGCCACTCACCCTCGGTGGAGGCCATGCTGGTCTCGATGGGCTCCGGCGCCACGTCGAACTCCTACGACGACTACGAAGAAGCGGGCTGTCTCATGGTCGTGGGGGCCGAAGCCTCCGCCAACCACCCCGTGATCGCGGTGCGCTTCCGGCGCGCCGTCGCGCGCGGAGCTCGGCTGATCGTGGTCAATCCCAAGCGCGTGGAGATCTGCAACCAGGCCGATCTCTGGATACAGGAGCGGCCGGGCACCGATGTCGCGCTGTTCAACGCGATGGCCAAGGTGCTGCTGGACGAGGGGCTGGCCGATCTGGGCTGGATCCGCGCGCGCACCGAGAACTTCGACGCGTGGGCGGCGGCGCTGGGGCCCTATACCCTGGAGTACGCGGAGACGGTCACGGGGGTGCCGGCCGAGGACATCGCCCAGGCCGCGCGCTGGTATGCGAAGCCGCCGTTCGCGGGCTCCTGCCTCATCTGGGGTATGGGCATCACCCAGCACATCAACGGCACGGCCAACGCTCACGCGCTGCTGAACCTCTCGCTGGCCGCGGGCCAGATGGGCTTCCCCGCCTCGGGAATCTCGCCGCTCCGGGGGCAGAACAACGTCCAGGGCTGCGGTGACGCGGGCTGCATCCCCACCAACCTGCCCGGCTACGCCGACTACTCGGCCCAGAGCCTCGACCGCTTCGAGCGGGTCTGGGGCCGCCGGCCGCCCGCCGAGCCCGGCCTCGTCGTCACGGAAATGGTGGAGGGCTGCCTCGACGGTCGCATCCGCGCCATGTACGTGGTGGGCGAGAACCCGCTGCTGTCCGAGCCGGACCTCCACCAGGCCGAGAAGGCGCTGGCCCAGCTCGACTGCCTGGTGGTCCAGGACCTCTTCATGCACGAGACCGCGGAGAAGGCCCACGTCTTCCTGCCCGCGGCCGCGTTCGCCGAGAAGGACGGCACGTTCACCAACTCCGAGCGGCGCGTGCAGCGCATCCGTCGTGCGCTGCCCCCGCCGGGCCAGACGCGACCGGACTGGTGGGTGACCGGCGAGCTGGCGCGGCGGATCGCGCGACGCCTGGGGCTCCCACCCACCGGCTTCGACTACGACGATCCGAGCCAGATCTGGACGGAGCTGGTCAGTCTCTGGCCCGCGGTCGCCGGGATCTCCTACGCCCGGCTCGAGTCGGGCGGGCTCCAGTGGCCGTGTCCCACGCCCGAGCATCCGGGCACGCGCTTCCTCTACGCCGAGTCCTTCCCTCGCGGGCGCGCGCGCTTCGTGCCGGTGGAGCAGACCGCCACGGCCGCCGAGCTGCCCGATCCCGACTATCCGCTCATCCTCAGCACGGGGCGCCTGCTCTATCACTGGCACGGCGGCACGCTGACCCGGCGGGTGCAGGGCCTGCTCGAGCTGGCGCCGCGCCTCGAGATCGCGGTGAACCCGGCCGACGCCCGCCGGCTCGGGATCGAGACCGGCGCCCGGGTGCGGATGACCTCGCGACGGGGCGAGCTGGACGGCTACGCCCAGGTCACCGAGGCGGTGCGGGCGGGCGCCGTGTTCGTCCCGTTCGTGAAGCTCGAGACTTCCGCGGCCAACTTCCTGACCAACTCGGCCCACGATCCCTCGGCGAAGATCCCCGAGTACAAGGTCTGCGCCGTCCGCCTCGAACGCGCCTGATCCTCTTCGACCTGGGCGGCGTGGTCTGCCGCTTCGTGCCCCAGCGGCGCCTGGCGGCCCTCGAGCGGCTCACGGGGCTCTCTTCCACCGAGGTCCACAGACGCGTCTGGGCGAGCGGCCTGGAGGAGGCCTGCGAGCGAGGCGACTTTCCGGCCGACGAGGCGGCGACCCGGATCGCGGCCGCCCTCGGCCGGCCGCTGACGCTCGACGAGCTCGCGGCCACATGGGCGCTGGCCTTCGAGCCCGACCTCGACGTGCTCGAGATCACCCGCGCCCGACGGGCGCGCGGCCCCATCGGGCTCCTGACCAACAACGGCCCGCTGCTCCTTCACGCCCTCCCGACGGCGCTGCCGGAGATCGCGCACGGCTTCGATCCCCTGCTCTTCTCCTGCCGTCTGCGCGCGCTCAAGCCGACACCGACCCTCTTCGCGGCCGTTCTGCGTGAGGTGGGGCGCGATCCGGACGAGGTGCTCCTGATCGACGACTCGGTGGCCAACGTCGAGGGCGCTCGCGCCGCGGGCCTGGAGGCCCTCCTCTATACGGACCCGGCGGCCCTGCGACGCGAGCTCTCGGCTCGGGCGGACGCCTAGCGGCCCTTTCGCCAGTCTCGAATCTGGCCGGCGTGCTCCCGGTAGTGCTGGGTCGTGGCGCCCTCGAACATCCCTCGAGCGGGCTGCTCAGGGGCGAAGTGCGACTCCGGAAGCGTCTCCGCAGCGGCGATGATGGCCCGATGCTCGCGGTCCACCTCGGCGAGGATGTCCGCCGGGTGCGTCCCCTCCCGCGCCGCCACGAATCGGGCGTTCCAGTCGTCGAAGTCGTCGTACTTGCCGTCGGGATACGCCTTCTCGCCACGGCTGACGCGCTCGAGGGCCGCCGCCATCTCGCGGTCCCACGCCGCGATGTGGATCAGGATCTCGCGCGTGCCCCACACCCCCAGGAACACCTGCGTGAGCTCCGAGTCGCTGAGCCCGCCGACCGCCTCGGTGAGCTCCCCGTATGCCTGGTTCGCCTCCGCCAGCAGTGCCTGCTTGTGCGCCATGTCGTCCTCCCCGGGCTCGCCTGAGCCGTGTTTTGCAGGGAAGACACCGTTTCCCGTCCGGCGTGAAAGGCTAGGCCGGAGGGAGCTCGCTCAGGAAGGCATCCAGGGCGCCGGCGAACGCCCCCGGGGTGTCGAGCGTCAGGTGATGATAGGCCCCGGGGAGATCGACGAACCGGGCCCTGGCCAGGCGCTTCATGATGTCCTGAGCCATGGGAACCGGCAGGATCGGCGAATGCTCCCCGCGCACGACCAGGGTGGGCGCGACGATGCGCTCGAGCAGCGGCCAGGCGTCGACCGGCTGACGCTCGCCGCTGGTGGCGGGGTCGAAGCGATAGAGGAAGCGCCCCTCGCGCTCGACGATGCCCTCGCGGGCCAGGTGCTGGAGCAGTGCGGGGTCGGCGATGGTCTCCCGCGGCAGCAGCCGGAAGCTCGCCAGGGCGGACCCGAAGGTCTCGTGCCGTCGCGGCCCCCGATGCCCGCGGTGGTGCATGGCGTTCAGACGCTCCGGCGGGAGCGACGGGCGGCTATCGATGATGGCCAGCGCGGACACGCGCTCGGGGTGCCAGCCCGAGAACGCGATGGCGTTGTGCCCGCCCATGGAGTGGCCGGCCAGCGCCATGCGCGGCCAGCCCATCGCATCCATCACGCCCGAGAGGTCGGCGGTGAAGTGCCCGGTGCCGTACTCCTGCGCCGGCGACCACTGGCTCTCCCCGTGCCCTCTTTGATCGAGCGACAGGATGTGATAGCGGCCGACGAACTTCGGAACCACGGCGTCGAACCAGTGGGCGTGCGCGGAGCCCCCGTGAAGGAAGCAGAGGGGGTGGCGACCGGGCGCAGGCCACTCCAGCGCGCTGAGCCGGAGGCCGTTCACCATGAAGCTTCTGCGTACCGCGGCGCTACAGGCGAATCCAGGGGTAGTGGTCATGAGCGGCATTCTATACCGCCCGCCGAGTGACCTTCGTGTCGAGCCCGCGACGCGAATTGTCAGCGAGAGTCAGCCGGGCACCGCTCGGGCTCGTCGCGCGTTGCATTCGTAGGACGTCATATCGCGAACTTGGTCCGACTTGGTCCGCGCCGCATCGATGGCAAGGGAGTTGCTGTCTGAAGGAGCGGGAGGACCATCCGTGACCGACTGGTGCGCTCGAGTGAAGAATTTCTTTCGGAGTGAACGTAGCGAGGCAGTAACGTCGGATTCGCCCATGACGCTTTCGCCCACGACCGAGACGCCACGACGGCGCCTCATCGTCGTCGGCGTCGTCGCGCTGGCGTCGATCTCTCTGGCCCTCCTCGCTGGGTACGTCCTCCTCGCCGCCCCGCAGCGCATCCTCGCGAGCCAGGGCGCGCCGGAGCCGGTGACGCTCGGTGGCCGCGTGGTGGATCCGGCCGGCAAGCCTCTCCGCGGCGCCTCCGTGATGGTGGGCAGCCTCCTCGTGCAGACGGACGCCGAGGGCCGCTACACGATCGGCCCCCTCGGGATCGACCGCTCGGCGCTGGTCCGGATGCCCGGCTACGCCAAGGAACGGCTGGCGCTCGAGGGCAAGGACCAGACGGTCACGCTCCGGCCTCATCCCATCAAGGCCGCGTACCTCACCTACTACGGGATCGCCGACAAGGGCATCCGCGAGCGGGTCTTCGATCTCCTCGGCCGCACGGAGCTCAACGCGGTGGTCATCGACGTCAAGGGCGACCGGGGGCTCATTCCCTACCGGACCCAGGTGCCCGCCGCCCTCGCAGCCGGCGCCCTGGGCCCGGTGATCATGAAGGACTTCGACCAGATCCTGGCCGACCTCAAGCGCCGGAACGTCTACACGATCGCGCGCATCGTCTCCTTCAAGGAGAACGTGCTCGCCAACGCCCGGCCCGAGCTGGCGATCATCGACACCCGCACCGGCAAGCCGTGGATGGACAACGAGAAGCTCGCCTGGGTGGACCCCACCCGTGAAGAGGTGTGGGACTACCTGATCGCGGTCGCCAAGGAGGCGGCGCTCAAGGGCTTCGACGAGATCCAGTTCGACTATGTGCGCTTCCCCACCGACGGCAAGCTGGGGGCGGCGAAGTACTCGAAGCCCATCACGCCGCAGGTGCGGATCGAGACGATCGCCGCCTTCCTCGCCAAGGCCAAGCGCGAGCTGGCGCCGACCGGGGCCTTCGTCGGGGCCGACATCTTCGGCTACACCGCCTTCAACGACAACGACACCGACATCGGGCAGCGCATCGAGGATCTGGCGCCCCACGTGGACTATCTGAGCCCGATGGTTTACCCGTCGGGCTATCACCTGGGCATCCCCGGCTACCGGAACCCAGTGCAGCACTCCTACGAGATCGTCCGTGAGAGCGTCCGCCTCACGCGCAAGCGCACCGAGGGCCTGCCGGTGCAGATCCGCCCCTGGATCCAGGACTTCAAGGACTACGCCTTCGACAAGCGCATCTTCGGCGTGACCGAGATCCGCGATCAGATGCGCGGCGCCGACGATGCCGGCGGGGCGGGCTGGATGCTCTGGAACCCGCGCAACGACTACACCGCGGCGGCCCTCCGCCCGGCGAACGCGACCCTGGCGAAGAAGTCGCCCGCGACGTCGCAGCCTTGAAGCGGCGGCCGCTCGCCGGGGCGATCGCCGCCGTCGCCCTGCTCGCTTCCCCGCTCCTGGCGCAGACGTCCCGGCCCGCCGAGCTCGCCGCCAACGAGCTCGGCCGGGTGATGATCCTCGAGTACCACAAGATCGACCATCCCGAAGAGCGCTGGACGCGGACACCGGCCAATTTCCGGCGGGACCTCCAGCGCCTGTGGGAGCGCGGCTATCGCACCGCCGCCCTCGGCGACTACCTCGACGGGCGGATCCGGCTGCCGAAGGGCACCACGCCCGTTATCCTGACCTTTGACGACTCTTCGCCCGGCCAGTTCCGCTACATCGAGAAGAATGGCGGCTGGGAGATCGACCCCGACTGCGCCATCGGCATCCTGGAGCAGTTCGAGCGCGAACACCCCGAGTTCGGCCACGCGGCGAGCTTCTACGTGCTGCCGGGGGCGAGCCCGCCCAACCGCCTCTTCAATCAGCCGGATCTCGTGGGCAAGAAGCTCGCGTACCTCAAGAGCCGCGGCTACGAGATCGGCAACCACACCCTCTGGCACGCGAACCTCGCCAAGTACGACGAGCCGACGGTGCGGAAGCAGCTCCTGGAATCCCAGGAGTGGGTGCAGCGGCATCTCCCGGGGTACCGCTTCCGGACCCTGGCGCTCCCCATGGGCAGCTATCCCAAGGACCTCGCGTGGGCCATCTCGGGCGGTTCAGGCGAGGGCTATCGCCACGACGCCATCCTGATGGTGGCGGGGGGCGCCGCGCTCTCGGCGCACGCGCGAGGCCTCGATCCCTATCACCTGCCCCGCATCCAGGCGACCGAGGCCGAGCTCAACTACTGGCTCAACTACTTCGACTCGCGCCCCGACGAGCGTTACGTGAGCGACGGGGACGCGGTCACCATCACGGTGCCCGGCGGCAAGAGCGCCCAGGTGCGGACGCCCGGAGGCGTCAAGGTCGTCGAGCGCCGATGAGGGAAACCGTCCCTCAGTAGATGAGATACGACGCGCGACGCTGGAGGAAGCTGGCTCGGTCGGCGTCGGCCCAGCTCCAGATGCGCGTCACGGGGTCCCTCCGCAGGAGGGACCAGATCGTCGAGCGGTTCACCAGCAGGTTCTGGATCGCGGCGGCCCGGAAGCTCGTCGGGTAGCGCCCCATCAGCTCGCGCGCGATCGCGAGCCCCATCGGCGTGGTCTGCAGGATGTCCCGGTCCGTCACGACCAGGCGCACCCCCGCCAGCGGCTGATTGGCGAACATGCTCGAGGTCGGCGTGAACCGGATCGGCTCGAAGCGCACCCCCTGCAGCTGCAGCGAGTTGAGGCCCTGGGCCAGCGGCGCGGGGTCCTCGATCCAGGGCGCCCCGATCACCTCGAAGGGCATGTCGGTGCCGCGGCCGACCGAGAGATTGGTGGCCTCGAGCAGCCCCACGCCCGAGTAGAGGAGCGCCTGGGGGAGCGAGCGGATGTTCGGCGACGGATTCACCCAGGGAAGCCCGGTCTCGTCGAACCAGCGCCGGCGGTCCCAGCCTTCCAGCGGCACCACGGTGAGGCTCACGTTGAGCTTCCGCTCGGCCACGATCATGCGGGCGAACTCGCCGATGGTCATGCCCGTCCGCACCGGGATGGTGTGCGGGGACGTGAAGGATCGGAGGTCCGCGTCCATCACCGGGCCCTCGACCAGCCGCCCGGTGATCGGGTTGGGCCGGTCGAGCACGATGACCGGCATGCCCCGGCGCGCCCCCTCCTCGAGGATGTAGACCAGCGTCGTGAGGTAGGTGTAGTAGCGGGCGCCCACGTCCTGGATGTCGAAGACGAAGGTGTCCACACCGCCCAGCATGGATGAGGTGGGCCGCCGCTCGGCGCCATAGAGGCTCCACACGGGTAGCCCCGTCGCCACGTCGCGGCCGTGCGGCACGTTGGTGTCGAGCTGGCCGGCCAGCCCGTGCTCCGGCGAGAAGATGGCCTTGAGCTTGACGCCGGGCGCCGCGGCGAGGAGATCCACATTCCGCCGCCCCTGCGCGCTCACCCCGGTCTGATTGGTCACGAGGCCCACCGAGCGGCCCACCAGGGGCGCGAAGGACTGGGCCACGAGCTGATCGAGCCCGGTGCGCACCACCGTGGCACGCGGCGCGACGGGATCCGCGGCGGGCGCGGGCACCTCGGCCGGCTCCGCCACCCTCGCGGGCGGCGCCGCGCCGCCGAAGAACGCGGCCCCCACCTCGCCGCTCGTGCGCCGGCGGAGGTCCATCACGTTGCCCTTGCCGTAGGGGTGCACGCGGTTGGTGAGGAGGATCGTGTAGACGCGGCTGGCCGGGTCCATCCAGATCGAGGTGCCGGTGAAGCCGGTATGCCCCACCGAGCCCACGGGGAAGAACGAGCCGAGGGTCCGCGAGTAGGCGGACGACATGTCCCAGCCCAGCGCCCGCGTGGTTTCGCCGATCTGCTGCGGGGTCAGCATCGCGGCGATCGTGGACTCCTTGAAGTAGCGCTTCCCGTCCAGCTCGCCCCCGCGCAGCAGCATGCGGCAGTAGCGCGCGAGGTCGTCCCCGGTGGAGAAGAGACCCGCGTGGCCCGCCACGCCGCCCAGGAGCCGCGCGTTGCCGTCGTGGACCGTCCCGCGCAGGAGTCCCGAGCCCAGGATCTCGGTGGGCGCGATGCGCGGCTTCCACTCCGCGGGCGGCCGGAAGGCCGTGTCCTTCATGCCCAGCGGCACGTAGAAGCGCCGGCGCGTGAACTGGTCGAGCGCCTCCCCGGACACGCGCCGTACCATCTCGGCGAGCAGGATGAAGCCGGTGTCGCTGTAGTGGAACGTGGTGCCCGGCGTGTAGACGAGCCCCGCCTTGGCGAGCAGCCGGGCCGTCTCCGGAAAGCCCCGCGGGATGGCCGTCGGGGACGGCAGGTCGGGGAATCCCGCGCTGTGGGTCAGCACCCGGCGCACCGTGATCTCCCTGTACGCGGGCCCGCCGAATTCGTGCACGTAGCGGCCGAGCGGCGCGTCCAGGTCGACCTTCCCGTGTTCGACCAGCCAGAGCACGGCGGGCAGCGTGGCCACGACCTTGGTGAGCGAGGCGATGTCGTAGATCGTGTTGACGGTCAGGGGCTCGGGCTTCGGCACCAGCGAGCGCATGCCCCACGCCTTGCGGTACAGCACGCGGTCACCCTGGCCCACCACGATGACCGCGCCGGGCACGTCCCCCGCCGCCGTGGAGTCACGGGCCGCATCGTCGAGGCCGCTCAGCTCGGGGGTGGTCGTCTGGGCCAGCGCGCGGCCCACGAGGCCGACGCCGAGGAGCAAGCCGAGCAGGAGCGCGACGAGCCGCACCCCCTTATCATACGTGCTAGGCTTCGCTCCGATGCAGCGCATCTTCGTGACCGGCGGCACCGGCTTCGTGGGCAAGCAGGTCATCCGTGCCCTCGTAGCCCAGGGCTTCCTGGTCCGTGCCCTCGTCCGCCACGGCTCGGAGCGTGATCTGCAGGGCTTCGAGTCGATCGAGCGCGTGCCCGGCGACGTGCTCAAGCCCGACGCCCTGCCCGCCTCCGTCGAGGGCTGTAGCGCGGTCGTGCACCTGGTGGGCATCATTCGCGAGCAGCGGAGCCGCGGCGTCACCTTCGACGCCCTCCACACCCGCGCGACCCAGAACATGCTGGCGGTGGCGCGCGCAGCCGAGGTGAAGCGCTTCCTCCACATGAGCGCGCTGGGCACGCGACCCGACGCGCGCTCCCGCTATCACCGGACCAAGTGGGCGGCCGAGCAGGCGGTGCGGACCAGCGGACTCGACTGGACGATATTCCGCCCGTCGGTCATCTTCGGGCGCGGCGACGAGCTGGTGACGATGCTGGCCGGCATGATTCGGCGATTGCCCGCGGTGCCGGTCCTCGGCGACGGCCGCTATCGCCTTCAGCCCATCGCGGTCGAGCAGGTCGCCGAGGGCTTCGCGCGGGCCGCGCGCAATCAGCGCAGCGTGGGACACGTTTATGGCGTGGCCGGGCCCGCGGACTACCCGTTCGTCGAGATCCTCGACCGCATCGGGCGGGCCGTGGGGCGGGCCCGCGTGCGCAAGCTCCACGTGCCCCTGGGCCCCGTGCGCACCGCGACGTCGATGCTCCAGGCCCTGCCATTCTTTCCGCTCACGCGGGATCAGCTCACGATGCTGGAAGAGGAGAACGTCACCGATCCGAGCGCCTTCTACGCGGATTTCGGCATTCGCCCGGAGCCGTTCGACCTCGGCCTGGCGCGTATGTTCGCCGAGGGCGCCACGCCGGCAAAGATCGCGGGAGCCTGATGTCGGGCGCGGGGGGCGCCTTCGCCCATCAGCACGGCGACCCGCGCAGCCTCGCCGAGCGGATCGAGGCGCAGCTCCGCGCGCGCATCGAAGAGGCCGCCGAGATGGCGAGCCTCGACCTGCTGGTGGCCCTACGTGCGCGCGCCGGGCGCCCTGCCCCGGAAGACGGGAACGAGCGCGACCGCGCGGAGCTCTCCGCCCTCGCCTTCGAGTTCCTAGGCGCGCTGCGGTGCACGCTGGTCGCGGAGCTCCCGGAGGCCGAGCGCGCGGCGCTCGAGGCGGCCGAAGCACGCGCGGAGGACGCGCGCGCCCACGCCCTGGCCGGACACGCGCGCCTCGCTCGCCGCCTGCCCGACTACTGGCAGCGCTTTGAGGCCGGGCGCCTCGCCTTCGCGGAAGCCCGCGTCGCGACCGTCGGGCAGGAGCGCGGCTGGCTCCGGCGGATCTTCGGCCGCTAGGCCGCGCGTCGATCTGATGTGCCGGCTGGTGTGCTGGCCGATGTGCTGGCGGACGCGCCGGCCGATGCGCCGCCGGTCGCGCTCGCCGCAGCCGTCGCGCGCAGGCCCGCGACGGCCCAGAGGTCGGCGCAGGCCTCCAGGGCGCGCGACCATTCCTCGTAGCCGGCGAGCAGGCGCAGCCGTGCGGCGGCCAGTCGCGCCTCGGCCTCCTCGGTCCGGGCGCGCGCCTCGGGGTCGAGTCCCGCAAGCGCCGCCCCGGTGCCCGGGGACACGGCCAGACGGTCCAGGAGCTGTGCCAGGTCGGCTCGGAGCAAGCGGTCGAGAGCGCTGCCATTCAGCGGGTTCGTGGGGCGACTCATGGGGACCTCCTCCTACCAGGTAGATATACTCAACATATGAAGAGGTGCCCTGTCAAGCCACACTTGACTGGCGCGGAGGGCTCCCCCACAGTCGCGCGCGGGATGCAGCGCGATGCCTGGCTCGTCTTCGCCGCCAAGACCACGCGCACGTTCTGTTACGGCGCGCTGGGGGTCCTGGTGCCCGTTCACCTGGTCCGCCTGGGCATGGATGCCCGGGGCCTGGGTCTGGCGGTCACGCTGACCCTGGTATCCAGCGCCGCGCTCACGTTCGCCGTGCAGCGGCCCTCACGTCGCTGGGGGCCTCGCGTGGCCCTGGTGGGGCTCGCGGGGCTGAGTCTGATTGCGGGCGTGCTCTTCTTGGTGTCCTGGGAGCCATGGCTGGTGGTCATGGCCGCCATGCTCGGCAACCTCGCCGTGGGCACGGGGGAGACCGGCCCCTTCCAGGCGCTCGAGCAGGTCGTGGTGACGCGTGCCTCGCCGCGCGACGCGCTCACGCGCATGCTGAGCCTCTACAATCTCGTCGGCTACGTCGCCTCCGCCTTCGGCGCCGCGCTGATCGCCCGCCTCCCCGACTCACCGCGTGGCGTCTTCGGGCTATTCCTCGTGGGGGCGCTCGTACAGGTCGCCGCCTACGCCCGGATGCGGCCGGCCGTCGCCGCGACACCGGCCCAGCGCGTGGCCTCGAGCGCGCCCTCGCGGCCCCTCGTGCGTCGCATCGCGGCGCTGTTCGCTCTGGATTCCCTCGCGGGTGGCTTCGTGATCCAGAGCATGGTGACGTACTGGTTCTACACGCGCTTCGGGCTGACCCTCGCGCAGCTCGGCTGGATCTTCTTCGGCACCCAGATCCTGTCGGGCCTCTCGCTGCTGCTTGCCGCGAGGCTGGCCCCGCGGCTCGGCCTGGTCAACACGATGGTATTCTCGCACCTGATCTCGAACCTCTTGCTGATCGCCGTGGCCCTGGCGCCTACGGCGCTGGGCGCGGTGGCCTTGCTGCTGGCGCGCCACCTCCTCTCCCAGATGGACCTGCCCACGCGCCAGACCTTCCTGATGCTCGCGGTGGAGGACCATGAGCGGGAGCATGCCGCCACGCTCACCAACACGAGCCGGACCCTGGCCCAGTCCGTGAGTCCGACCCTCACGGGATGGATCATGCAGGGGCTGTCGCTCTCCGCCCCGTTCATCCTGGGCGGCGGGCTCAAGATCGTCTACGATCTGCTGCTCTACGTGACGATCCGCAACGTGCGGATGCGCTAGCTCCGCGGCGCCGTCGCCCCGAGCGCTCGGCCCATGACGCGGTCGACCAGGCCCGGAACGAGCGCGGCGAGACCGGCCAGGAGCCGCGCGGGCCGGTAGGGATACACCTCGGGGCGCGGGCGCCGCACGCAGCGCAGGATGGCGCGGGCCACCGTCTCCGCGGACTGAATCGGCCCCGTCCGGCGCATCTCCATGCGCCGCGTCTCGGCCTGATGGAACTCGGTCGCCGTGTAGATCGGGTACACGAGGCTCACGACGATGCCGGTGTCGCGCAGCTCGAGCCGCAGCGCCTCGCTAATGGCGCCGAGGGCGAACTTGGTGGCGCCGTACGCCGCGCGCCCTGGCATGTTGCGCCGTCCCACTATCGACGACACGTTGATGACATGGCCGCGGCCCTGGCGGCGCATATGGGGGAGCGCGGCCTGGATGGCGACGATGGGCGCCAGCAGGTTCAGCTCGAGCAGCGCGCGGAACTCGGCGGTCGACGTGTCCTCGAAGCGAGCGGCGAGCCCGCGCGCCGCGTTGTTGACGAGGACGTCGAGCGCGCCGTGGCGCCGCGCCACCTCGTCCACCATCGCGCGCACCGCCGCCTCGTCGGTGACGTCGACGGGATGGACCGAGACCAGGGCGCCGCGTGCGCCCAGCTCGGCCGCCAGGGACTCCAGACGATCTGCCCGCCGCGCACAGAGCGCGAGGCGCATGCCCGCCTCCGCGAGCACGCGCGCGGTGGCCGCGCCGATCCCGGCGGAGGCGCCCGTGATGAGGGCGACGCGCCCCCGCGGGTCAGGCACGCGAGGTGCCGATGGCGCAGGAGATCCGGTAGCGGTTGCGGGCGATCCAGCGATATGCGAGCGGCGCCACGAGCCCCGCGCCGGGCAGGCGGAACAATGCGGCCGCCCAGCGCCAGCCCCGCAGCCGGCGGAGGATCTCGGGCAGCGCGTCGGCCCCGCCCAGCACGCGGCCGTCCGGGAGCACCAGCTGTATCGCCTCCATGCACGTGGCCTCCGCCATGGCGGGATAGCGCGCGTGTCGCTCCGGCGCCTGGCACGGCAGGAACTCGAACGCGTCCGGGCGGGCGCGGCGCGAGACCCAGCCCACGCTGCCCTGGCACAGGCCACAGGTGCCGTCATAGATGACGACGGCGCGGCCGGGCGCCGCCTTCAGGTCTTTCGAGCTCGTGGGCTCGCTCATGGGCTCATTGTAGGCGCGGAGGACCGTCCGGCGAAGCCGGCGTCAGCGGTACGCGCAGGGCGGCGTGGGGGTGCTCCAGACCACGCTCGGCAGATGCCGCCCGTCCGCGAAGAGTCCCTGCTGCAGCGGCGGACGCTCCCGCGCGAGGCGGCGGCCACCCAGGGTGAGGTAGTAGCCCGCGCGGTAGACGTCCACACCGAGACGCCGGAGATCCTCGGCGCCCCGCAGCACCACGCGGCGCCGCTCCGTCACGATGCGTTCGGCCGCGCGCGGACCGACGCCGGGCACGCGCAGCAGCAGGTCCTGGGCCGCGCGTGCCACGTCCAGGGGAAAGTCCTCCGGGTGCGCCAGGGCCCACGCCGTCTTGGGATCGTGCTCCAGCGGCAGATTGCCGTCGGCGGCGAAGGGCAGCTCGTCGAAGCGAAAGCCGTACTGGCGCATCAGGTGCTCGGCCTGATAGAGACGGAACTCGCGAGCGGAGGGCGTGGGCGGCAGGCCCTCCATCGGCGTGCCCGCCACGGGCTGGAACGCGCTGAAGTGCGCGTGATGTAGCAGGCCCTGTCGCTCGAGCCGGCCCACCAAGCCCAGGATTTCCTGGTCCTGCTCGCCCTGCGCCCCCACCACGAACTGCGTGGTCGTGCCCATGCGTGCGGGCCCGTCCAGCCGGTGCTCCAGCCGCGCGTCACGCGCGAGTCGGCCGGCGAGCTCGAGGCTCGGCAGCAGATCGCCCGAGAGGTCCTTTTCCTTGGCGAGCCGTCGCACCACGTCGTCGCGCGGCCCCTCCAGATTGACCGAGACCCGATCGCAGAGCCGCGCGGCCTCGCGCACCTGATCCCGCTGGGCGCCCGGCAGGACCTTCATGTGGACGTAGCCCGTGAAGCCCTCCCGTCGCCGAAGGATGTGCACGGCGTCGAGCATCCGATCCATGGCGCGAACGGCGCGGCCCGGCACGCCCGAGGTGAGGAAGAGGCCGCTGACGAGCCCGGCGCGATGGGCCTCGACGAACGTGCGCGCGACCTCCTCCGGCGCCAGCGCGGTGCGCTTCACGTGGCCGCCGCAGAAGGTCGGGCAGTAGCCGCAGGACAGCGAGCAGGCGTTCGTCTGCATCACGCGCATGAGGCTGGTGCTGCCGCGCCCCGGGATTCGCACCTTGCGGATCCCGACGGGGCTCTCACCCGCGCCGGGAGCGGCCAGGCGGTGATGGGGCAGCGGCATGCCGTGCTCGCGGTCGTCGGCCGCGGCCTCCGAGAGAATGGCCAGTCGCGCGTGTCGGTCCAGGCCTTGGCTGCTCATGAGGGCACCTCCCAGGGAAGCTCATACTAAACATACGACGAGTAGTATTGCAAGCCCTCAGCGTCCTATGATCCGGCCCATGAAAATCACGGCGATCGACAGCGTGGTCCTGGCCCTCCCCTGCGCGCCCCCGATGTCCCTCGAGTTCCCCGAGCACCGGATGGTCGCCGTCACGATCTCGACCGACGAGAGCGTGAGCGGGCTCGGCTACACCCTGGCCTTCGCTGGCGGCGGGGCGGAGGCCATCCAGGTGTATCTGGAGACGCGGCTCAAGCCGCTGCTGCTCGGCGAGGACCCCGCCTTCGTCGAGCGCCTGTGGGAGCGCATGTACCGCGCCGACCGCGGCATCAAGCGCCAGGGTGTGGCCGCCTACGGCATCGCGGCGCTCGACATCGGGCTCTGGGACATCGCCGGCAAGGTGGCGGGGCAGCCGCTCTACAAGCTCTGGGGCGCCTACACCGACCGCGCCGAAGCCTACGGCAGCGGCGGCTGGGGCAAGTACCGCGTGGAGGACGTGATCGCCGAGGCCCAGAAGTACGTGGGGCGCGGCTGCCGCTACTACAAGATGAAGATCCACGACCCCGACCCGCGCGTGAACCGCAAGCGCGTCGAGGTGGTGAAGAAGGCGCTGGGCGACGGCGTGCGCCTGATGGTCGACGTCAACCAGAAGCTCGACGTGCTGGGCAATCTCCGCCAGGCGCAGGCGCTGGAGGATCTCGACCTGGTCTGGTACGAGGAGCCCGTCCTCGCCGACGACTTCGCCGCCTGCGCCGAGGTGGCGCACGCGATCAAGATCCCGGTGGCGACGGGCGAGAACGCGTATTCGCGCTACGAGTTCCGCGAGCTGATCGAGCGGCGGGCCGCCCGCTACCTCATGCCCGACGTGTGCCGCGCCAACGGCTTCTCCGAGACCCTGCGCATCGGCCATCTCGCCGCCGCCCACGGGCTCCCGCTCTCACCCCACGTCGTGCACGAGATCTCGCTCCAGGTGGTGGGCGCGCTCTCGAACGGTTTCCTCGTCGAGCTGATGGACTGGGCGCCGCCGGATCTGTTCGTGGAGCAGCCGCGCTGCGAGGGCGGCGTCTTCCGCATTCCCGACCGGCCCGGCCACGGCATGGAGCTGGCGCCGGGCGCGATCGACAAGTACCGCCTTCGCTGAGGCCGGGCGGCAGAGCTCGTCAGGGGTCGGTGGGGCCGGACGCGGGGCGCGGCGCGTAGAGCAGCGACCCCTTGCGGATGTTGAAGAAGACCAGCTCGGGCAGGCTGAAGAGCATCCCGCGCAGACCCGCCCGCAGCGTCGCCCCGTGATCCGCCGCGACCGTGAAGAGGCCCGCCGCGGTCACGCCCAGCCCCGTCACGAGATTCGCCGCGCCCAGGAGCGGCCGCACCGGCAGCGCGTCGTCGGTGAAGAAGAGGAACGCGGAGTCCTCCGGGTGCGGGACATAGAGCGTGGACGTGAGTGTGTTGGACTCGCGCAGGTAGACCTGGATCCGGTTGTCCCGGCGGTACATTGCGGCAAGGGCGGCCAGGCGATACGAGGGAATCTCCGCGTTCTCGGCCACCGCGTAGGCGGCCTTCACCGACTCGGACGAGGTCGCCGGAATGAAGTTCAGCGTACCGTCGAGGGCGATATGGCCTCCGAGGCGGCGCTCCGAGGCCTCGCGCGCGGTGGTGCCCGGCGGCTCTGCGGCCAGGAGCCCGGCCTCGATGGTCCGAAAGATCTCGGTCACGCAGTTCCGGGTCACGACGTTGTAGCCGTCGCGTGCTTCGAGCCGCGCCGCATGGGCGTCCTCGCGGGCGCGGGCCTGCTCGAGGGCGCGAGCGAGCGCCTCTGAGGTGGCCAGCGGGTCCGGAATATCGTCGACCCGCGCGCCCCGAGCCGGCACGCCCAGCCCGAACGGCAGCCGCATGGCCCGTGCTCCATCGAGAGCCGCCGCGATCTCGATCAGCCGATTGCCGGCCTGCTCGAGCGTCGCGAACGCCAGCTCGGGGAAGAGGCCGTCCGACTCGGCGCGGGGGACGAGGCGCGCCCGGGCGGCCGTGAAGTCGCGGCGCGCCTCGTCGAGCAGGGCGCCCGTCGCCTGGGCGCGACGCCGCACCGCCGCCACGGATACGACGGCGGCATCCGCGGGGAAGACATCGAGGAAGATCCAGCGCCCGAGCCGCCGCGATTCCTCGAGAGCGGCAAGGCGCGCCATTCCCACCAGCAACGGAAAGCCCCAGTCTGGGCGGCTCGAGCGCACGAGTCGCACCAGGCTCGCTTCGAGCGCCCGCGCGAGCGGATCCAGCATGCCGAGATCCGCCTCGTCGAGGGCGGGGCCTCCGTGCACGAGCAGAGCCGGCTGGAGCGGCGGTGCCTGGCGAAGGACGTCCAGGGCCAGGAGCGCGCTCAGACCGTGGCGATACCGATCGGCCAGCCCCGCGCGGGCAGGATCGAGCGTCAGAAGCTCTTCGGTGAGACTGGCCTCGAGGCCCGCGATGAAGCCCGCGCCGTGCGCCTCGGCCACGTGCGCGTGGAGGGCGGCCAGGACCGCGCTCCTCTCGCCCGCCGCCGGCGGCGGCGCGTCGAGGCGCGCGGCCTCGAAGAAGTAGCCGGCGCCCTCCACCGTGAGCGGTCGCTCCCCCGCCTGCCCGCGACGCCGCGCGAGCAGCGTCTCGAGGAGGCGGCGATCGGCCGTCAGCCCCCGCTGCGTTCGGAGCCGATGCTCCTGATCGAAGTACCGCTGGGTGAACGCGTCGAGCAGGTGCTGATAGGTCTCGGGCGTCACCGCGAGGCGGTGGAGCGAGAGGCTCCGGTTGTCGAGGATCGTGTAGCGGAACCGCAGCGCATCGAAGGCGTCGCGGCGTATCTGGACGAGGGGCGAGACGTACTCGAAGTGAAAGACCTGGTCGCCGAAGCGCAGCCCGGCGTGGCCCCCGCTCGCCCCGCCTTCATTGGCGTCGGCGTAGATGTACTCGAGGCGCGGGGTCCCGGCCCACGCCGGCGCCGCGGCGAAGACACTCGCCAGGAGGACACCGGCGCGGAGCCAGGTCATGGCGCGACGTCTCGGTGCTTATTTCTCGGCGTCGTAGCCCCGCTTGATCGCTTCCGCCTTCTTGGGATCACCGCCAGCGAGGCCACTCGTGTAGGTGTCCACCTCGACCTGGCTGGCCTTGGCCTTGCCGAGCCCGCGCCCGATGCCCTCGTAGGTTACGAGATTCTCCTCCCAGTTGGTGACCTCGTGCTGCCGAGCGATCTCGCCCAGGCGGGTCTTGAAGTCCGCAATGCGGCCGCCGGACTTCACGAAGGACGCGGTGTAGTCCCGCACGTCCTCCATGTACTTCTGCTCCTTATTGCCCGGGGAGCTGCTGGAGGAGGACTCCGAGGAGGAGGCGGAGGAGTTCGACGAGCTCGCGGAGCTGGCCGAGAGCGAGCAGCCCTGGGCCAGGAGCGGGGCGCCGAGGAGCACCACCGCCAGCACGAGGCGCAGCGACGACCAGGAGATGCCCCAGCGGTGTCCAGCGAGCGTGTTCATCCTCTCCTCCGTGACCTGCCGGTTTAACTGCGAGCCCCCCGCACGCGGCGACCGTGCCGGGACGAACATAGCACAGGGGCTTGCCGCGGGGCCTATCCCAGGGTAGGGTCGGGGGTCATCAGAGGGTCGGCGCAGTCCTTCGTGCAGCGTTCCCACAAACGGTTCACGCGGAGGAGCCAGATCATGACGCGAGCCAAGCGAATCGTCCGGGGTTGCCTGCTCTTCTTGACCGTTCTCGCCCTGGTCATGCCCGGCACCGCCGGCGCGCAGGCCAAGCCCGATCTGACGATCGCGCTGTCGAGCTTCGCCACCGAATCGCTCGATCCGCCCGTCGCCGGCCACCTCGTCAAGTACTACCTCTCCCTGATGTTCGACTATCTCGTGGGGACCACTCCCGACGGGCAGCTCTCCGCCAACGGCGGCATCGCCACCAAGTGGGAGAGTTCGGCGGACCACAAGCGCTGGACCTTCACCCTCCGGAAGGGCGTCAAGTTCCACAACGGGGATGACCTCACCTCGGAGGACGTGAAGTTCAGCCTGGAGCGCGCGGCGGGGAAGCGCTCGACCACCGGCTATGCCGGCCTCCTGCGCACCCTCGTGGCGAGCATCGAGACGCCGGCGCCCGACCGCGTGGTCATCGTCACCAAGGACCCGACCCTCATCATCCCGAACTATCTCTCGCGGGCGCTGTCCAGCGAGGGCATGATCGTGCCCAAGAAGTACATCGAGTCCGTGGGCGACGACGCCTTCGCCCGCAAGCCGGTGGGAAGCGGCCCCTACAAGTTCGGGGAGCAGATCACGGGCTCCCACATCCGCCTGACCGCGCTGGACAACCACTGGCGCATCGGCGCGCCCAAGTACAAGACCGTGACCATCCGCATCGTGCCCGAGGAGACCACCCGGATCGCCCTGCTGCGCCGGGGCGAGGTCGACGTCACCGAGATCAGCCGCGAGCGGGTCGGAGAAGTGGAGAAGGAGGGCTATCCGGTCCACTTCAGGAAAGAAGAGGCCATCCTCAGCATGTGGTGGATCCTCGGGCCGGACGGCATGGTCGCGCCCATGAAGGACAAGCGCGTGCGCGAGGCCATGAACGTCGCCATCGACCGCAACGAGATCGCCCAGTCCATCTTCGCCGGCCGCGCCGAGCCGGCGGCCATCCCGCTGGGCCTGTCCTGGTCCTTCAAGGAGATCGGCCTCAAGGTGACGCCGGACATGATGTATCCCTACGACCCGGCGCGCGCCAAGAAGCTCCTCGCCGACGCGGGGCTCGCCAACGGCTTCAGCCTCGATGCCTACGCTTATCAGCTCCCCGGGCTCCCCGAGGGCAAGGCCTTCGCCGAGGCGGTGAGCGGGTACTGGGAGAAGGTCGGGATCAAGATCAAGCTCATCCCCGTGGACTACCCGGCGTTCCGGAAGAACTGGGTCGATCGGAAGACGCCGGGCTCGATCGGCTATTTCAACATCGCCAATCGCGACTGGATGGGCACGTTCGCGCTGCTGGAGAAGATGGCCTACTCGCCGTCCAAGCCCAACGACACCGTCAACGATGCCGAGGTGGACGGCATGATCTCGCAGGTCGCGAAGCAGACCGACCGCGAGAAGATCAATACCCTCATGCGGAACACCTACACCCGCATCCGCAGCGAGCACCTCGGCATGCCGATCGTATACCTCCACTCGCCCTACGCGGCGTCCAAGAAGCTCGGCAAGTGGAATCCGGGCAGCGTGATGTACGACCTCTTCTTCGACGAGCTCGCGTCGGGAAAGTAGGCGACGGCCGGGCTTGATCCGCTTCGTCCTGTCGCGGCTGCTGCAGTCGCTGGTGGCGCTGGCCATCCTGTCGGTGGTGGTCTTCGTCCTCGCCCGCGCCACCGGCGACCCGCTGCAGCTGATCCTGCCCATGTCGGCCACGCCGGAGGACTATGCGGAGGCCCGGCGCTATCTGGGACTGGATCGTTCCTACGTCGAGCAATATCTCTCGTTCATCGGCCGCGCCGTCACCGGCGACTTCGGCATGTCGATTCGCGCGCGGCGGCCGGTGGTGGAGCTCCTGCAGGAGCGGCTGCCCAACTCGCTCCGCCTCGCCGCCTTCGCCATGGGCATCACCCTCAGCATTGCGTTCCCCCTGGGCGTGATCGCCGCGGTGCGGAAGGGCACGGGCGTCGACCGCGTCGCCCAGGTGGTCGCCGTGCTCGGCCAGTCCTTGCCGACCTTCTGGGTGTCCATCGTGCTGGTGGAAGTCGTGGCGGGGCGGCTGCAGTGGTTGCCGGCGGGCGGCAACGAGGCCGGCCTTGCCAGCTACGTGCTGCCCGGCTTCACGCTCGGCTGGTTCGTCGTGGCGGGCATGATGCGCCTGCTCCGCTCCGGCATGCTCGAGGTGCTGGACTCCGAGTACGTGAAGCTGGCGCGGGTGAAAGGCCTGCTCGAGCCGCGCGTGGTGTGGATACACGCCCTCAAGAACGCGCTGATCCCCGTGGTGACCTTCGCGGGCATCTACTTCTCCATCCTCGTGACCACCGCGATCGTGGTGGAGACGGTGTTCGCCTGGCCGGGTCTGGGCCGCCTGGCCTACGAGGGCATCAGCTCGCGCGACTACCCCGTCATCCAGGCGGTGGTCCTCACCACCGCCGTCATCGTTGCGGTGGTGAACCTCTCCGTCGACTGCCTCTACGCGGTGATCGACCCACGGATCCGCCATGCCCGCTGAGCCGGTGACCCCTGACGCGCTGCCCCTGCCCGACGTTCAGGTGTCGGCGGCGCGCGAGGCCCGCGGCCGCCGCCTGCCGTACTTCTCGCTCGGCATCATCACGCTCTTCGTCCTCGTCGCCATCCTGGCGCCCTTGCTGAGCCCGGCGGACCCCGCCGATCAGTCGCTGCGCAACCACTTCAAGCCGCCGGCGTGGATGGAGGGTGGCACCGCGAAGCACCTCCTCGGCACCGACCGCCTCGGCCGCGACATGCTCTCGCGCATCATCTGGGGCTCGCGGGTGTCGCTCGCCGCCGGCGTCATCACCGTGCTGATCGCCACCGCCTTCGGGGCTGCCATGGGGCTCGTGGCGGGTTACTACGGCGGCCGGGTGGACGCGGTGCTGATGCGCGTCACTGACGCGACCATGTCGTTCCCCGTCATCCTGCTCGCCTTGATCCTCGCAGTGACGGTGGGTCCGAGCTTCACCAACGTGGTGGTGGCCATCGCGGTGATCCTCTGGGCCCGCTTCGCGCGGGTCATCCGCGGCCAGGTCCTCACCCTCATGGGCCTGGACTTCATCGCGCAGGCGCGTATTGCGGGCGCAGGCGCCTGGCGCATCATCACGCGACACCTCTTCCCCAACACGCTCAACACCCTCGTGGTGCTGCTGACCCTCCAGATCGGCTACGTCATCATCGTGGAGGCGTCCCTGTCCTTCCTCGGCGCGGGCATTCCGCCGCCCACGCCGGCGTGGGGCTCGATGATCGCGGAGGGGCGCGAGTTCGTCACCAGCGCGTGGTGGGTCTCTGGTCTCCCCGGGCTGGCCATCCTGTTGGTAGTCCTGGCGTTCAATCTCCTCGGCGACTGGCTCCGGGACACCCTGGATCCCAAGCTTCGCCAGCTCTGAGCCGAGCGCCCACGCCCGTGGCCGTTCCCGTGATCGACGTGCAGGACCTCCGCACGCATCTGGTCACCCGCTGGGGCACGGTGAAGGCCGTGGACGGGGTGTCCTTCAGCGTCGCCGAGGGCGAGACGCTGGGCCTCGTCGGCGAGTCCGGCTCGGGCAAGAGCATGACCTGCCTCAGTCTGATCCGGCTGACCCCCCGCCCCGCCTCGCGCATCGTCAGCGGGCGCATCCGCCTCGACGGGGACGAGCTGACGAGCAAGAGCGAGGCGGAGATGCAGAAGATCCGCGGCCGGAAGATCGCCATGATCCTCCAGGATCCCATGAGCTCGCTGAACCCCGTGTACTCCGTGGGCATGCAGGTGCGCGAGCCGGTGTCCCTCTATCACGGCCTGCGCGGGAAGAGCCTCACCGCGCGCGCCGCCGCGCTGCTGGCCGCCGTGCGGATCCCCGCTCCCGAGACGCGCCTGCGCGCGTTCCCCTTTCAGATGTCGGGCGGCATGCGGCAGCGCGTGGTGGGCGCCATGGCCATCGCGGCCCCGCCGCGGCTCCTCATCGCCGACGAGCCCACGACGAGCCTCGACCTCACCATCCAGGCCCAGTATCTCGGCCTGCTGGAAGAGCTCCAGCACCGGCACCGGCTTGCCATGATCTTCATCACCCACAATCTCGGCATCGTGTCGAAGATCTGCGACCGCGTGGCCGTGATGTACGCGGGCCGCATCGTGGAGATGGGGCCGGTGCGCCAGATCTTCAAGACACCCGCGCATCCCTACACGCGCGCGCTGCTGGATTCCATCCCGCGCCTCGGGGCGCGCCGGGAGCGGCTCACCGCCATCGACGGCCAGCCGCCGGACCTCGCTCGCCTTTCCGGCGGGTGCGCCTTCGCGCCGCGCTGCCCGAAGGTGATGGACCGCTGCCGCGTGGAAGCGCCGCCCGCCTTCCCGGTGGCGCCGGGTCAGACCAGCGCCTGCTGGCTCGACGCGCCCGCATGAGCGCGACGGCGGCGACGGCGCCGCTCCTCGAGGCCGCCGACCTCACCAAGCACTTCACGGTGCGCCGGGGCGCCCTGGGCTGGAGCACCGGCATCGTGCGCGCGGTGGACAGCGTGTCCTTCCGGATCGCGGCGGGCACCACGCTGGGCCTCGTGGGCGAGTCGGGCTGCGGGAAAACGACCACGTCCAAGCTCGTGCTGGGGCTCGAGCAGCCCACCGCGGGGGCCATACGCTTCGAGGGCGTCGAGGTCGGCGGCCTCGATCGATCTGGACGCCGGCACTACCGGAAGTCGGTGCAGGCGGTCTTCCAGGACCCCTACGCCTCGCTCGATCCGCGCATGCGCGTGGGGTCGATCATCGCCGAGCCGCTGGTGATCAACGAGCGCGCGGGGGCCGACGCGCGCCGGCGTCGGGTGCTGGAGCTGCTCGACCTGGTGGGCCTGCCCGCGCGCGCGGCCGAGCTCTTCCCCCACGAGTTCTCGGGCGGGCAGCGCCAGCGCATCGCCGTCGCCCGCGCACTGGCACTGTCACCCCGATTGGTCGTTCTGGACGAGCCGGTGTCCGCCCTCGACGTGTCCATCCGCGCGCAGATCCTGAACCTCCTGCGCGATCTCCAGCGGCGGCTGGGCGTGGCGTATCTCTTCATCGCCCACGACCTCGCCGCGGTGGCCCACATGAGCCACACCATCGCGGTGATGTACCTCGGGCAGATCGTGGAGTGGGGCGACGCCGACGCGGTGGCGCTCCGGCCCAAGCATCCCTACACGCAGGCGCTCTTCGCGGCGGCCTTGCCCATCGACGTGGACGACGCGCCCGAGGCCCCCACCCTGACCGGCGAGGTACCGAGCCCGCTGGCCCCGCCGGGCGGCTGCCGCTTCCACCCGCGCTGCCCCCACGCCATGCCCCGGTGCGCGACGGAGCCGCCGGCCCCGCGCGAGGCGGAGGGGCGCCTGGTGGCCTGCCACCTCTACGAGTGACGAGGGCGGGCGGCAGCGGGTCTAGAGGCTGACGCGCGGCACGCCGCTCGCCTCGAGGGCCGCGCGCATGGTCGCGATCTCCTCCGGCGAGGGCTTCAGCACGGGCGGGCGCACCAGCGCGCTCCGGAAGAGCCCGCGCATGGCCATGCCCTCCTTCATGCGGGCATGCGCATCCCCCGAGGGCTCCCCGGCGCCGTACACCGCCTCCTTCACCGGCCAGATGCGGTCGTTGGCGCGGCGGGCGCGGGGGAGATCGTCTGCCTGCATGGCGGACATGAGCTCGTAGGTCAGCTCGGGAATGAGGCTCGCGCAGCCCACCAGGGTGCCGTCGAGGCCGTGCACGAACGTCGGAAAGAGGTACTCGTCCATGCAGTTCAGCAGCAAGACGTGGGGCGTCTCCGCGCGCAGGGCGCGGATGTCGCGCTCGTACTTGCCGAGGTCGCGCTCACCCATCTTGAAGCCCTTCACCTGAGGAAGGCTCGCCAGGCGCGTCATCAACCGTGTGGAATAGGAGGCCTTCGTGTTGGCGGGATAGACGTGGACGATGAGGTCCAGGCCACTCTCCGCGCCGATGGCCTTGAAGTACTCGTAGACCGCGTCGTCCTTCACGCCGAAGCGGAGCCACATGTGGCACGGCATCACGTCGAGGGTGTCCGCGCCCGCGTGCGCGGCCGCCTTGGCGTGCGCGATGGCCTCGAAGGTGCCCTCGGAGCACACCGCCGAGATTACGCGAGCCCGACCCTTCACCGCGTCGGCGACGACATGGGTCACCTCCGCGCGCTCCTCGGGGAGGAGCGAGCCCACCTCGCCGGTGTGGCCGTTGGTCATGACGGCAGTGACGCCCGGACAACCCACAAGCCACCGCGCGAAGCGGGCGAGCCCGTCCTCGTCCAGCTTCCAGTCGTCCCGGAACGGCACCGCCATCGCCGGGATGACGCCGGAGAACGCCCGCTCCGCGCTGGGGGCCATCACTTGCCCGTGACCGCCTTCACGGCGTCGCGGGTGATCGAGATCATGCGGTCGAGCTGCTCCTCGGAGATCACCAGCGGCGGCGAGAAGAAGATGCTCTCCATGCGCGCCCGGGTGACGAGGCCTCGCTTGGTCATCTCCTGCATGAGGCGCGGCCCGACCTTCTTCTCCGGGTCGAACATCTTCTTCGTGGCCTGGTCCTCGACGAGCTCGACGGCCGCGAGGAGACCCTTGCCGGAGCGGATGTCACCCAGGTTCGGATGCCCGTCGAAGGCGGCGTGCAGGCCCTTGTGCAGGCGCTCGCCCATGACCGCCGCGCGTTCCCACAGGCGCTCGCGCTCCATGATGGCGAGGTTCGCGATGCCCACCGCGCAGCAGGTGGGATGCCCCGAATAGGTGTAGGCGTGCATCCACCGGTCCTCGAGCTTCACCGAGTCCATGGCCTCCTTGATCGCCTTGGATACCATGATGCCGCCGAGCGGGAGATACCCGGACGACACGCCCTTCGCGAACGACATGATGTCCGGCTGCACCTTCCAGTGCTCCATCGCGAACCACCGGCCGGTGCGGCAGAACCCGGTGATCACCTCGTCGGCGATGAACAGTACCTGGTGGCGGTCGCACACCTGGCGGACCAGCGGGAAGTAGTCATCGGTGGGATAGATCACGCCGCCGCCGCCGTGGATGGGCTCGGCGATGAACGCGGCGACGGTGTCCGGGCCCTCGCGGAGAATGGCCTCCTCCAGGAGCCGCGCCGCGGTCTGGCCGGCGGTCTCGCCCGGCTTGGCGCCGTCCTGGCGATAGGGGTAGCAGGTGGGGATGTGGACCATCCCCGGCACGCGCGGCTCGAACATCTTCCAGTAGGGCGCCATACCGGTGGCGCTCATCGCCTGCAGCGTCACCCCGTGATAGGCGTTGATCCGCGAGATGATCTTGACCTTGTCGGGCTTACCCTTGGCCTTCCAGTAGAAGCGCGCGGTCTTGAAGGCCGACTCGTTCGACTCGGCGCCGCCCGAGGTGAAGAACACCGCCTGCATGTTCTTCGGTCCCAGCTCGATGAGCTTGTCGGCGAGCTGAATGGCGGGGACGTTGCTGGAGCCGGTGTAGCAGGAATAGTAGGCGAGCTCACCGATCTGGGCGGCCGCCGCCTTGGCGAGCTCCTCGCGGCCGTGTCCGACGTTGACGTTCCACAGGCCCGCGAGGCCGTCGATGTAGTCGCGGCCCTGGATGTCCGTGACGACGGCCCCGCGGCCGCGCACGTAGACCATCGGCTCCAGATGCTCGCTCGGGTGATGCAGCGGATGGATGAGGTGATCCTGATCGTCCTTGATCAGCTGCGCGGCTTCGAGCGCCATCGGGAGCCTCCTAAGCTATCGGCCTGCGGTGAATGGAGCGCGCGGGCGCGTGCGCCCGCCAGTCGCCGCCGGGAACGGGCACGCCGCGGTCGAGCGGTCCATGATACCAGTAGACGTACGCCTCGACTGGCTTGCTAGTCATCTCGACGGTCACGCGACTGCGATGATACTGGGGTCCCTCGGCGGAGTCCAGCGCCGTCCAGAGCGCGGCGGCGTCGAGGTGGAACACCTCGCCGCGCAGCCGCGCGGCGCCATCGGGAATCGCGCCGGGATAACGCCCGAGGTCGATCAGGCGCGCAAGGATCACGCCCTCCCCGACGAAGGTCGCGCCGCCGGCGATCAGCCCATGGAGCGGGAGCCCGCGCATGAGCGTCCCGTAGGTGAAGAGATACGGGGTCTCGGTCACGGCGGGATGGCCCGCGATGCCTCGCGGGGTGATGCGCGGCGGACGGGACGCGCGCGTCAGCCCACCGCCTTCAGAACGGCGGCGAGAAACTGCGACTCCGGCAGCGCACCCTCGAACTGCACGCGGTCGTTGATCACGATCTTCGGCACCGCCATCACGCGGTAGCGCTGCGAGAGCTCGGGAAACTCCGTCGCCTCGATGCACTCCGCCTTCACCCTGTCCGCCGCCACCGCCATATGCTGGGCCAGGCGCACCGCCCGGGGACAATGCGGTCAGGTGGGGGTGGTGAAGACCTTGATCGTCACGTCCTCGGTGAGGCCGGCCAGCGCCTCCGTGGTCGCCGCGCTGAGCGCGGGCGTGCCGGTGGACACGACGATGATCGAATCGATCAGGTTGGCGAACTCGTACCCGGCGGGAATGCCGAGGAACCGAATGCCGTAGTCGGCGGCGCCCTCGACCACCACGGCGGGCGTCAGCTCGATCCCGTAGGCGGCGGCGCGCTCGCGATCGATGTGGGGGTTCAGCACCTCCACGGTGATCTTGTCGGAGAGCGCAGCGACTTCCTTGACGAGGGCCACCGTCTGCCGATGGGTGTCGTCGCCCAGCTCGGACGCGAAGACGACCACCTTCACGGGCCCGGTGAGCTTGGTGAACTCGTCACGTACCGCCTGCGTATCCGCGTCGGAGAGGTATCCCATGACAGGCAGTGTACCTCAGCGCGCGGGCGCGCCCCGGACGACCTCGAGGGTGCGCCGGTAGCCGGAAGCGTCGATGCGGGCGTCGATGAGGGCGGGGCCCCCGGAGGCCTGGGCGGCCACGAGGGCATTGGCGAAGGACGCCTCGTCCTCCGCGATCCACGTGCGGAGGCCAAAGGCGCGCGCCAGCGCCGGAAACTCGGGCCCCTGGTAGCGCATCGACGCGCCCGCGATCCCGCGCTGCTCCTGCTTGACCTCGATCAGGGACAGCGCCTGGTCGTCGAACACCACGATGAGGATGGGCAGCTGGAGCCGCGCCACCGTCTCGAGCTCGGCAGCCACCATCATGAGGCCGCCGTCGCCCGTGAAGCACACGACGCGGCGGTCCGGGTGGTGGAGCTGAGCGGCGATGGCCGCGGGCAGCGCGAAGCCCATGGTGGCCAGGCCGTTCGAGATCAGGCATTCGCCGAGCTCGATGGCATCCCAGTACGCGGTGACCGGGAACATGTGGGCCCCCGCGTCCACCGTCGCGATGGCGCCGGCGGCGAGGAGCTCGCGCGCGAGCTGCGCCACGCGGTGCGGCGCCAGCCCCGGCACCGGAATCTCCAGCGCGGCGCGGCGCTCGCGCCGCCAGCGGTCCACCGCGGCGACGTCCCAGTCCGCAGCGCTCGCGGAGGCCAGGCGCGGCGCCAGCTCCTCCAGGATCGCGCCCAGCTCGCCCACCACCTCGGCCGCCGGCCGGAAATACGCGCCGCCGCCGGGCGCGGCCAGTCCGGGCGCGTCGGACGGGCAGCGCGTGAGGTTCAGCACGGGGGCCTGATACGGCCACGCGCGCGGGATCAGCTCCACCGGATCCAGGCCGAAGGCGATGATGAGGTCGGCCTGGCGGACGAACGGCTCCTCGAGGGCGCCGCCGGTGACCACGCCCATGGCGAGCGGGTGGGGATCGGGCAGCGCCCCCTTGCCCTTGTAGGTGGTGAGGACCGGCGCGGGCAGGGCCTCGCAGAACGCGCGCAGCCACTTGGTGTCGGCGGACCGGCAACCGAGCCCGGCGAGGACCACGGGGCGCCGCGCGGCGCGGAGAAGCGCGGCCGCGCGCTCGAGCGCGGCGTCCGAGGGGCGCGCGGGTGGCGGCGGCGTCACGCGCGCGGCCACCGGCAGCGCCTCGCGCCCGGCCACGTCCGCGGGCAAGTCCAGGTGCACGGGCCCGCGCGGCTCGCGGAGGGCTAGCTGCACGGCGTGCGCGATCCAGTGGCTCGCGGAGTCCCGTGAGACGGTCTCCGAGCCCTTCACGAGCGCAGCCAGGTGCGCGGGGTGATTCACCGTCTGGTGGGTCGTGAACGCGAGCGCGGCCTCGGGGTGGCGGTCGCTGAAGTAGATGAGGGGCGCGCGGTCGAGCCGCGCGTAGGCGAGGCCCGTGGCGCTGGCGGTGACGCCCGGGCCCAGGGTCGAGAGGGCCGCGCCGGGCACGCCAGTCAATTCCCCGGTCACCGCGGCCATGATGCAGGCCGCCCATTCCTGGTGGGCAAGCACGAACGGCAGGCCCTGCACGCGCGCCGCCTCCAGTAGCTCGAGGTTGGAGCCGCCTCCCGGCACCCCGAAGAGGCGAGGCACGCCAGCCTGGCGGAGCCCCGCGATGAGGAGATCGGCCACCGAAGGCATCAGGAACTGCATTCTTCACCACGGGGTTCCTTTTGTCCATCGCCGGGGTAGTTTCTACCGGGCACCCCCGCGTGGGTGCGCGCGCGGGCGCGCTCTCCGCACGGAACTGGGCGTGATTGCGGCCCTCTCGACCTCGGAGTGACCCGGCACGGCCCTTGCGATGCTCAGGACGGCAAGGGAGGAACACGCTCATGCTCGAGACCGTTGCCGTCGTGCTGCTGCTGCTCTGGGCGCTGGGGTTGGTGACGTCCTACACCTTGAGTGGGTTCATTCACATCCTGCTCGTGGCCGCGGTGATCATCGTCCTCGTGCGGGTGATCCAGGGCCGCCGACCAGTATGACGGCGGCGTTGTGAGCCTCCGTGCCGTCCTCCTCGTGACCGCCGTGGCGACGTTGGCCACGGGCTGCATCACCGCGCCGTCGCCCGATACGCCCACGCGGCCCATCGTGCAGGTGGACAGCGTCGACGCCCGGGCGCGTCAGTTCGGCAACACCACGACCGAGATCATCACGAATCCTACCCTCGCCCCGAAGATCCATGCGCTGTTCGGGCCCGACTGGGCGCTCGAGCCGGGTGCGCGCCTGCGGGCGCCCGCCTCATCGTTCTTCGCCAGCGGCGATCCGCCGCGCATCCTCCGCACCGCGGAGGCCGAGTACGTCGCGGTGAGCGGCTGCGGCCCGGCGGGCTGCGGGCTGCAGCGCGTGCTGCTGCTCGTGCGGCCCGACACCGAGGCCTTGCTCGCCCGCCTCGACGAGGGGGGATTCAGTCACTACTACGCCTATGGCGCGGGACTCACCATGAGCCCCGCCACCCGCGCGCTCCTCGACCGCGCCCGCACCGTCGTCGAGAGGCCCGCCTAGGAGGATCGTGATGACGTTCCAGGTACGCAACGCCCTCAAGCCCAGCGGGCTCAAGGGTATCTCCGACGAGCAGATCGCCCAGCACTGGACGCTCTACGAGGGCTACGTCAAGAACAGCAACGAGGTGCTCGCCGAAGTTGCCAGCATGGAGCGCGGCTCGCGCGACTGGGCCGAGCTCAAGCGCCGGGCCGCCTACGAGGTGGACGGGATGGTGCTCCACGAGCGCTATTTCGAGAATCTCAAGGCCGGCACCAAGATCCACCCGCGCGGCCGGCTGGCCCAGGCCCTCGGCGCCGGGTGGAAGAGCGTCGAGGACTGGCAGAAGGACTTCGCGGCCACCGGCATGATTCGCGGAGTCGGGTGGGCCATCCTCTACCAGGACGTCTCCACGGGTCAGCTTCTCAACTGGTGGGTCGGCGACCACGAGATCGGCCATCCGGCCGGCTGGACGCCCGTGCTCGTGATGGACGTCTGGGAGCACGCCTTCATGGTCGATCACGGCGCCGGCGGCCGGAAGGAGTACGTCGAGGCGTTCCTGGAGAACGTGAACTGGGACATCGTCGAGCGGCGCTTCGAGGAGCGCCGCGCGCAGGCTGCCTAGCCGAGCGCGAACAGCGCCGCCAGACCGAACGCGGTCAGGATGGCGCCGGAGAGCCGGTTCACCCAGCGCATGCCCGCGGGCGAGAACCGCCCGCGGACAGCGCCGGTAATTCCACTCAAGATCAGCCACCACGCCGCCGAGCCGACAAACACCCCGCCCACGAGCATGCTCGCGCCCGCATAGTCCCCGCCCCCGGCCGCGCCGGTCGTTCCGAGGCCGAGCCCGGCGAAGATCGCCACGAAGGACAGGATCGTCGAGGGGTTCGTCAACGTGAGGCCGAGCGTCGAGAGGTAGGCGCCGATGAGCCCCCGGCTCTCCCGCTCGGCGCTACGGGAGGCGGGCCGGGCGAGGAACGTCCGCACGCCGAGGTAGCAGAGGAACACACCGCCGATGAGCCGCATTGGGGTTTGCCAGCGCACGAGGAAGCCGGAGAGCGCGGTGAGCCCGAAGCCCGCCACCGCGCCGTACGCGGCGTCCGCGGTGGCGGCGCCGAGCCCGGAGACGAAGCCCACAGCGCGTCCGTCGGCGAGCGTGCGACGGATGCAGAGGAGGCCGATCGGCCCCACCGGGGCCGCGATCGAGAACCCGATGACGAGCCCGCGAAGGAAGTAGGCGAGCACGCCGGCGTTCAGCCGGCGAGTCGGGCGAGCACGGGCCGCATGCGCTCGAGCGCCTTGCGGATGTTGGCCTCGGAGTTGGCGTAGGACAGGCGGAGATAGCCCTCGCCGTACTCGCCGAAGGCGGAACCGCCCAGCACCGCCACACCGGCCTCGTTCAGGAGATGGCTGGCGACGTCCGCCGACGGCCGCCCGAGCTTCTTCACGTTGGGGAACACGTAGAAGGCGCCTCGGGGCGAGCGACACGTGACCCCGGGCAGCGCGTTCAGGCCGTCCACGATGATGTCCCGCCGGCGCTTGAACTCCGCGACCATCGCATGCACGGGCTGCTGATCGCCCTGGAGCGCGGCAATGCCCGCCCACTGGGTGAAGGACGCCGTGCACGAGTTCGAGTTCACCATGAGCCGCGAGACGTGGTCGGCGAGGTCACGCGGCATCACGCCATAGCCGAGCCGCCAGCCCGTCATGGCATACGACTTGGAAAAGCCATCGAGGATGATCGTGAGGTCCTTCATCCCGGGAAACGCGGTGATCGACGCGAACTCCCCGTCGTAGAGGAAGGACTTGTAGATCTCGTCGGCGATCACCGGGATGCGGTACTTCCGCGCCGCCTCCGCGATGCGTCCGAGCTGATCCCTCTCCAGCACGCCGCCGGTGGGGTTCTGGGGCGAGTTGAGCACGATGAGCCGGGTCTTCGCCGAGACCTTCTTCTCGAAGAGGTCCATGTCGAAGCCGAAACCGGACTCCTCGCGCAGCGGGATCGGCACGCCCTTGCCGCCCACGAAGTTGATCACCGATTCGTAGATGGGGAAGCCCGGGTTCGGGTAGATCACCTCGTCGCCCGGATCTACCAGCGCGGTGATCACGAAGTACATGATGGGCTTGGCGCCCGGTGTGACCACGATCTCGTCGGGCTCCACGGGAAGCTGGCGCGTCGACCCCACGTCCTTGGCGATGGCCTCGCGCAGCTCGGGCAGTCCCGCCGCCGGGCCGTAGTGCGTGGCTCCGCCGTCCAGCGCGCGCTTGGCCGCCTCGCGGATGTGCGCGGGCGTGTCGAAATCGGGCTCGCCGATCTCGAGGTGAATGATCTCCTTGCCCTGGCGCTCGAGGGCCTTCGCCCGCGCGAGCACCTCGAAGGCCGACTCCGTGCCGAGGCGCGACATCCGTTCCGCGAATCGCATGGCGACGGCCATTATACTCGGAGACGTGGAGCTGGTGGACATCGCGGCGGGTTGGCTCGAGACGGTCGATGGGGCCGAGCCGGTGCGACGCGTGTGGGTCGAGGCGTTCGCGATCGGCCGCTATCCCGTGACGAATGCCGAGTACGCGCCCTATCTCGCCGCCTCCGGCGCGGCGCCCCCGCCCTGGTGGACGCATCCCGACTTCGACGACCCCGCCCAGCCCGTGGTGGGTGTGTCCTGGGACGAGGCGCTGGCGTTCTGCGCGTGGGGCGCAGTCGCGCTGGGGCGCGCGCTCACGCTGCCCACGACGGCGCAGTGGGAGCGGGCGGCGCGCGGGGGCCTCGAGCGCGCGCGCTTTCCGTGGGGTGACGCGCATCCCGGAACGGGACGCTTCCCTCGCCCGCCACGGGTCACCGCGGGGCCGGCGAATCCGCTCGGTCTCCACGCGCTGTCGGGCGTGTGCCACGAATGGTGTCTGGACGGCGACCCCACACGCCGCGCCTCGCGGGGCGGCGCCTGGCGACACCAGGACCCCTGGAGCCCGGTGGGGCATCCCTCGTCGCTACCGCCCGGCCTCCGCTACTCGGACTACGGCTTCCGCGTGGTCGCCGCGACGACCACCAGACCTTCCGGCGCCTAGCCGACCGAGTCCAGGGCGGCGAGGAAGCGCTCCACGTCGCCGGCGTCGTTGTAGAGATGCGCCGAGACGCGAATGCGCCCGTCCCCGCCCCAGACCAGGACTCCCTGTTGGGCGAGACGCGCGGCCAGCCCCGCGCCGTCCTCCTCGAGGAAGCAGACATTGCCCGCGCGCTCGGCCGGCGCCTCCGGCGTGACGACCTTGCGGCCGCGCGCGGTGAGGCCCGCGATCAGCGCGGTGCCGAGATCGCGCGCGTGCGCCTCGATCGCTGCGGGGCTCAAGCCTTCCGTGCGCGCGAGGGCGTTGTCGAGCACGAACACGGGAAGCAGGGCGGGGTTCCCCGCCTCCAGGCGCGCGGCGTCCGCGCGCAGCGGCATCGCGAGGGGATCGGTGGATCCGCCGCGCTGCGCGACGCTATGCCAGCCGAGCGTGGCCGGCACGAGGTCGCCCACGCGCGCCGGGTCGTACGCGAAGATCCCCACGCCGAGGGTGGCGAGCAGCCACTTGTAGCAGGCCGACACCACGAAGTCGCAAAGCCCTCCGGTCACCGGCACGACGCCCAAGGCATGCGTGGCGTCCACCGCGAGCCAGGCCCCGCGCGAGCGGCAGAGCTCGGCGCAACGCGCGAGATCCAGGCGCTGGCCGGTGAGGAAGCTCACCTGGCTCACCAGCACGAGCCGCGTCCGCGCGTCTACCGCGGCGGCGAGGGCGTCCATCGACAGATAGTGACCGATGGCCCGCACCACGCGCGGCTCCACGCCCCGATCGCGCAGCGCCGCCACGGGATAGATGAGCGACGGGTACTCGAGGTCGGCGAAGACGGCGTTGTCACCCGCCCGCCAGTCGACCGCGCGCACCGCCTGGTTCAACCCCTCGGAGGCGTGCGCGAGGAAGGCCACGCGGTCCGGCGCCACGCCGAGCCGCGCCGCCACCTTCGCCTTCGCGCCCGCGTAGACGCGGAAGATGGCCTCGCGGCCCGCCATGCCGCCGCTCTTGAGCGCACCGAAGCGGCGGCAGGCCTCGTCGTGCGAGCGGAGCCACGGCGCCTCGCCGCCGGTGCAGAGATGGGTGATGCCGTCCAGGCCGACGAATTCGGACTTCGGGACGAGGCTCATCTCACCAGAGGCTGGCGGGCATGGGCAGACCCTCGAAGTCGGCTACCGGCAGGGGATCGGGAAGCGCCACGCCGAGCTCGGTCGCCACCACATGGAGCTGGCGGAGATGCTGCGCGGCATGCCAGGTCGTCCGCTCGAGGAGATCGTGACCCGACTGCGGCCCGTAGTACACGTTGATGATCCGAGCGTACTCGCTGTCGGCCGCGCCCTCGAACCAGCCGCCGAGCCGGCCGCGCACCAGCGCGCCGTAGCGCGCCACCGCCGCGCCGTCCTTGAAGTCCGGGGGCGCCTCGGGCACCCTCTCCTGCAACCATGTGTAGGGGAACTCGCCCAGGTCCATGCCGTCGGCGAAGGCCAGGGCCAGACGAAACACGTGAAAGCCCAGGTTCAGCAGGTCGCGATCCCGCTTGGCCGGCTTGTAGGCGAGCGCTTCGGGCGGCAGGGCCAGGATGAGCCGGCCGGTGAGGGCCAGGATGCGGTCGAGGCGCCCCCCCAGCTCCGCGGGCGAGAGCTTCACGGTCGGCCGATGCTCCACCCCCACCAGCGCGGCATAGCCGGGCGGGTTCCAACCATGCACCACCCGGCCGTCAGGCAGGGCCACCGCGGGCACGCCGGGTACCCCGAGGGCGCGCAGCTCCTCCAGACCGGCAGGATTGCCTTCGACGTTTACCGGGTCGAACTCGACCCCCCAAGACGTCAGGAGCTCCTTCGTCTTGGCGCAGCTGCTTCAGCCGGGGCGGTAGAAGACTCGGGCTTTCATGCCGTCATCTTACGCTAAAGACGATGTAGGAACTCGTCGCGGCGCGACGGCTGTCCCTGTAACGGGCAGCGGGAGCGGGATTTACAAAACCTAGCTACGCGACCGAAGTACAGGCCGATCAGCCCGGTCGTGAGAAGCAGCACAGAACTCGGCTCCGGGACCGAGATACTGCTGCCCGTCAAGGGATAATGTGTTCCTGAGGCTGCCGAAAGCGAGGCATTCGGTACCGGCCGGCCGTCCGCGTCGAGAAGATCGACCGACGAAAGAGTGATGGTGTCGGCGAAGTCCGTGATGCCTGCGAAGTTGGCGGGGCCAGTGGGATCCAACCGCACTCGCGACAGAGATATCATCCGCAACTCGACGGTGTTCGGCTCCCCGTAGACGATACCGAAATCGAACTGCGGCATGAAATGGTCGTACTCCGCAGCGTCGAGGGTGAGGACGCGGTCATTGAAGCGAAAGAAAGAGTTTGTTACTTGTCCCAACAGCTGCGTGTATGCGGAGCCATCCGAGTTGATGCTGCTGACCTCCGCATGGTTCTCCCCCGAGATATCGAAGGTGTAGACGAGACGGCCGAGTGTGCCCGCAGGGAGACCTTGAGGCGTGAGGATGTCCTCGCTTCGCGCTTCTGCGATCGCCGTGTTTAGGACATTGGAAGGGCCCGTGCTGTGCACCAGAAGCGACGCCGCCGTTCCCATGCTGGTAAACCCGGCCCTGGCTTCTGCGGACCCGGCTGCCGTGAAATTGCCGCAATCAGCGCTGACCGGTGGGACGAACGTAGCCGCGTTGCCGCTCTCGGCCAGCGTTTGGCCGCAGAGGGAGACAGCCGCGCTCGCGATGAGACCGGCCACCGCAGGTCCGGCAAAGAGCGGGGAGAGTAAGGAGATGGCCGCTACGATCCAAAGTCTCGCCATGACGCGTCGTCGATGCATATCCATGCTCGTCCTCCTGGAAGTGGCCGGTCGTAGTCCAGCGGCCGTTGACGGGCGGTCACCATTCCATCGGACTTCGCTTCCGAAGCGGCGGCGGACGACCATTCGTTAGATGAACGTCCCCTGCTGTCAGCCCCCCAGCTCCGCACGCTGGAGTCCCGTTGGAGCCGTAGGCAGAGCGCAGATGACCGGATTCCGGGCGGCCGACGGCGCCATATCGAGGCTGATCGAGATGCTACGCAGGCGCTCCCTCGTCGTCAACCGGCAAGTGGGACGCAAGTGGGAGTTCCCGCGTTTCTCATCTCACGCTAAAGAAGATGTAGAGGGTGTGCCGGTCGGCGAAGACGAGATCGAGCAGACCGTCGCCGTCCACGTCGGCCGCGGCGAGGTTCGACTCGATGGGACCGCGCAGGGTGACGCTCCAGCGCTCCACCCAGCGGCCCGCATCGAGCTCGAGCGCAGCTACCGCCACGCGCGACTGGCGCGGCACGATCACCTCGGGCCAGCCGTTTCCGTCCAGATCGGCCAGGAGCACCTGATCCTCGTTGCGCGAGCCCGCGCTGTGGGAAGCAAAGCCCGGCGCCTGCGCGATCACGTCGAGGCCGTTGCCCTTGCGCCGGAGCGCGGTGAGGACGCCGCCGACCGGCAGCACGCGTACCGTCACGACTTCCGGCGCGCCGTCGCCCGCCATGTTCGCCGCGCCGACCACGTGCACCCAGTCACTGCCGGGTTTCGCCGTCTCGGCGACGGGCACCAGCGTCCCGTCACGCCAGCCCAGCGCCACCACCGCCGCGCCCACTTCCGGTGCGCTGCGGGCCACCAGCACCACGGGACGGCCGCCCTCGCTGATCGGCGCCAGCACGGGGACGAGATCCTCGAAGACCGCCGTGGCGAGCGCGTAGCGGGCGCGGAGGGTCAGGCCAAACGGCGTGATGCCGATGATGGTGGCGCTGGCCGCCTCCAGCCGATCGCCGAGCAGCCCGTGCCCGAAGCGCTCGGTGGGATCCGAGAGCACCACCGCCTCCGGGAGGCCATCGCCGTCGAGGTCGGCGAGCGTGATGCGCGCGTCGGGCAGGGCGTGCGCCTCCACGCGCGAGACGATGCGCGGGGCGGAGGGCAGCCTCGCGATCAGCACCACCGCGCCGTCGGCGGCCACCGCGAGCAGATCGTCCCAGCGCTGGCCGGGGAGCCGCACCGGCAGCGGAAAGCTCAGGCGCGAGAGTGGCGCGCCGACGTCGTAGCTCCGGAGCGTGCCCTCGCTCCACAGCACGAGCCGTCCATCCTTTCCCACGAGAGCGAGCCCCGGCGCGTCGTCGTCGATCACCACGACCGCGGGCGGCGCGTCGGGGCTCACGATCTCCCCATAGCGGGCGGCCACGGTCAGCCCGGCGCGGGTGGCCTCCAGGATCCACAAGGTACCGTCGCGATCCACTGCAGCCAGCCGCTCGCGGTCGGCGACCACCACCCAGCGCATCGGCACCTCGGTGGCGATGCCGAACGCCTGCCAGCGAGGAAAGGTTCCGCGCCCGGATGCGACGCGGTTGCCGGAAGCCTGCCCGAACGACAGCGCCCAGGCGAGGACGGAGCTGGGCGAGAGCAGCAGGAGGAAGAGGGCGAAGAGAGGGAGCGCGGGACGGGGCGCCGGGCGCCTCATCCCGCGGCCTGCCCGCGGGCGCTTGCGTCGCGGGCGGGGCGCGCGGCGACGGCTGCCGCGAGCGACCGGAGCTCGTCGAGGAACGGATCGCGCGGCAGGTCCGCCTTCACCGCGCGGCACGACACGCAGGCGGTGAGGCTGTTGTCGAGCCGCCGGCGCTCCGCCACCCCGCTCCGCGCGCTGAAGTGATCCACCGCGAGCACGAGACCGCGCCGCCGGCCTTCCGTCTGAAACACGCCCGTGGGCGTTCGCCCGCAGTAGCGGCACGTGTAGTCGTCGCGATCGAAGACGATGGCGTCCCAGACGGCGGCGAGCGTATCGCGGCCGAGCCGCCGCCCGGCCAGCCCGTCCACGTGGCGCTGCTCGAGCGTCCGTGGCTCGGCAGGCAGCGCGCCGTCCTGGACCAGGCGCGCCAGCGCCGTCTCCACCTCGCCGGCCGCCTTCGCGCCGCGCGCCTTGATCTCGCGGATCAGCTCGCGCGAGAGCAAGCCCTGGTTGTTGGGAAGCTCCCGCGGCCCCGTCCACACCGGCAACTCGCGGTAGTGACGGTAAGCGCGGGCGAGCTCCGCCCAGGTGGCCGAGGGCACGGGATCAGCGGCCCTTGAAGCTGACCGGTTGCTTGGCCGCGAACGCGCGCACGCCGGCCCGGAAGTCTTCGGTGTGGCCGGAGGCGGCGATGGCCTGCGCCTCGAGCTCCATCTGCGTCTCGAGGCTCTCCTGCGTCGACTGATGGAAGAGCGCCTTGGCCCGGCCGAAGGCGAGCGTGGGGCCGGAGGCGAGCTCGCGCGCAAGCGCCGCGAGGGCGCCCGGGAACTCCGCGTCGGGATGCACGCGGTTCACCAGCCCCCAGTCCAGGGCCTCACGCGCGGTCAGCACGCGATTCGTATAGTGGAGCTCCAGCGCGCGGCGCAGCCCGATGAGGCGCGGCAAGAAGTAGGACGACGACCCGTCGGGGGAGGCGGCAATGCGCGAGTAGGCCATGGTGAACTTGGCAGACTCCGTCGCGACCACCAGGTCGCCCCCCAGCGCCAGGCTCATCCCGCCGCCTGCCGCGATGCCGTTGACGCCCATGATGACGGGCTTCGCCGAGCGGGCCAGGCGCGAGATCGCGCCGTGGAGATAGGTCGTGAGCTCCTTGATCACGATGCCCACGCGATCGCCCGCCTCCGCGAAGTCCTTCACGTCGCCGCCCGCGCAGAAGGCCTTCCCCGCCCCCGTGATCACCACGCAGCGCACCGCGCGATCCTCGTCGGCCTCGAGGGCGGCGTGGAACAGCTCGCGCCCCAGCGTGAGGTTCAGGGCGTTGTAGGCGTCCGGCCGGTCGAGGGTGAGGGTGGCCACGGCGTCCTTCACCTCGTAGCGCAGCGTCTGGTAGCTCATCGTGGTCTCCCGCGGTCGGGTCGAGAGGCGAACCCCTCAGCGGCGTTCGCCGACGCGATGGAACTTGAGCAGGTTGGTCGTCCCCGTCACCCACATCGGCGAGCCCGAGATGATGACGAGCACGTCGTTGTTGCGCACGGTGCCGTCGGCGAGCAGCGCGGACTCGATCTCGTCCAGCATCTCGTCCGTGGTCTCGACCTTCCGGATGAGGCGCGAGCCGACGCCCCAGTAGAGACCGAGCCGCCGCTGCACCTCGGGGAACGGCGTGAGCGCGAGGATGGGCACGTCCGGCCGCTCCTCGGAGATGAGCCGCGCGGTGAACCCTGACTGGGTGAAGGCGACGATCGCCTTGGCGTGGAGCACTCGGGCGGCGTGGCAGGCGGCCTGCGAGGTGGCCTCGGGGAAGCCGTAGGGCTCCAGCCGATCGCCGCGCCGCTGGTCGGCGGGGCTGCGCGACAGCGCCCGCTCTGCGCGCTCGGCGATGCGCGCCATCACCGTCACCGTCTCCGCCGGAAAGCGCCCGGTCGCCGTCTCCGCCGACAGCATGGTGGCGTCCGCGCCGTCGAAGATGGCGGTGGCGACGTCGGTCACCTCCGCCCGCGTGGGCCGGATGTGACGCACCATGGACTCCAGCATCTGGGTGGCGACGATGACCGGCACCTTGGCGAGGCGCGCCTGCCGGATGACCTCCTTCTGGATCACCGGCACCTCCTCGAGCGGCACCTCCACGCCGAGATCGCCGCGCGCCACCATCACCGCGTCCACCAGGGGCAGGATCGACGGCAGATTCCCCATCACCTCCGCGCGCTCGAGCTTGGCGATGATGGGCAGGTCCGCGCCCTGCTCGTGGATAAACCTCTTGACCTCCTGGATGTCGCTCGCCGTGCGGACGAAGGACACCGCCACGTAATCCACGCCCTGGGCGATGCCGAAGCGCAGGTCCTCGCGGTCCTTCTCGGTGAGCGAGGCCACCGGGACCGGGATGCGTGGCAGTGAGATGCCCTTGTGGTCCGATACCACCCCGCCCGCGGTGACCCGGCACACCGCCTCCTCCGGCGCGGCGGACTGGACCACGAGCTGGATCATGCCGTCGTCCATCCACACCTGGTCGCCCGGCTTGAGGACGGGAAGAAACTCGGGATGCGACAAGGTCGCGCGCGTGTCCGTGCCCATGATGCTCTTGGCGCTGAGCGTGAACGACTCCCCGTTGAGCAGCAGCGCCTGCCCGCCCACGAAGCGCCCCAGCCGCACCTTGGGCCCCTGGAGATCCTGCACGATCGTGACGGGATGGCCCCAGCTCGACTCGGCGTCGCGAATGGTCCGGATGGCCTCCGCGTGCTCCTCGTGCGTGCCGTGGGAGAAGTTCAGCCGGACGACGTCCATGCCGGCCGCGACCATGCGGTCGAGCATCTCGCGGCTGGAGCTCGCCGGTCCGATGGTGCAGACGATCTTGGTCCGTCTCATGCGATGGCGCTCCCGGCGGCCAGCGTCCGGTGCAGGAACTGTCCCGTGTAGGACTTGACGCTCCCCGCGACGTCCTCGGGGGTCCCGGTGGCGATGACACGCCCGCCCTCGTTCCCGCCCTCGGGGCCGAGGTCGATGATCCAGTCGGCCGTCTTCACGACGTCGAGGTTGTGCTCGATGATGACCACCGTGTTGCCCTGATCCACCAGCTGATTGAGCACCTGCAGCAGACGGCGGATGTCGGCGAAGTGCAGACCGGTGGTCGGCTCGTCCAGGATGTAGAGGGTGCGCCCGGTCGCCCGGCGTGACAGCTCAGTGGCGAGCTTCACCCGCTGCGCCTCGCCGCCCGACAGCGTGGTCGCCGACTGCCCGAGGCGGATGTAGTCGAGCCCGACGTCGTGCAGCGTCCGAAGCTTCTGCTTGATCGCGGGCACCGGCTCGAAGAACTCGAGCGCCTCCGCCACCGTCATGTCGAGGACCTCGGCGATGTTCTTCCCCTTGTAGCGTACCTCGAGCGTCTCCCGATTGTAGCGCTTGCCCTTGCAAACCTCGCAGGTCACGTACACGTCGGGGAGGAAGTGCATCTCGATCTTCACGAGCCCGTCGCCCTGGCACGCCTCGCAGCGCCCGCCCTTGACGTTGAACGAGAAGCGGCCGGGCTGATACCCGCGCACGCGCGCGTCGGAGGTCCGGGCCATGAGCGTGCGGATCAGCGTGAACACGCCGGTGTAGGTCGCCGGGTTGGACCGCGGGGTCCGCCCGATCGGCGACTGGTCGATGTCGATCACCTTGTCGAGGTGCTGGGCGCCCTCGATGCGGTCGTGGGCACCCGGCCGGTCCCCCGCCCGGTGCAGCATCTGGGCGAGCGCGCGATAGAGAATGTCGTTGACCAGGGTCGACTTGCCCGAGCCGGACACGCCGGTCACGCACGTGAAGGTGCCGAGCGGGATCCGGACGTTCATGCCCTTGAGATTGTGCTCGCGCGGGTTGTGGATGACGAGGCCCTTGCCGGTGCCGAGGCGGCGCTGGTCGGGCGGTGCGATGCGCTCGATCCCGGCGAGGAAGCGGCCGGTGAGCGAGGCGGGGTTGTCCACGATCTCGTCCGGGGTCCCCACCGCGACCACGTGGCCGCCGTGCTCCCCCGCTCCGGGTCCCAGGTCGACCACGTAGTCCGCGGCGCGGATCGTCTCCTCGTCGTGCTCCACCACGAGCACGGTGTTGCCGAGGTCGCGCAGGCGCTTGAGCGTGTCGAGCAGCCTGCGGTTGTCACGCTGGTGCAGCCCGATGGAGGGCTCGTCCAGGATGTAGAGCACGCCCACCAGGCTCGAGCCGATCTGGGTGGCCAGGCGGATGCGCTGGCCCTCGCCGCCGGAGAGCGTGGCGGCGCCGCGGTCGAGGGTGAGGTAGTCCAGGCCCACCGCGGAGAGGAAGCCCAGCCGCTCACGCACCTCCTTGAGCACGCGCCGGGCGATGGCCGCCTCGCGCTCGGTGAGGACGAGCGACTCGAAGAACTCCGACGCGGCCTTGATGGGCAGCCGCACCAGATCGGCGATGGAGCGCCGGGCGATCTTCACCGCGAGCGCCTCCGGCCGGAGCCGCGAGCCCTTGCAGGCCGGGCAATCCTGGAGCGTCATGAAATGCTCGATCTCCGCGCGGATGTCCTCGGACAGGGTCTCCTTGTACTTCCGGTCCAGGATCCTCAGCACGCCCTCGAAGCCGTCGTCCTCCTCGCCGTGGAGGATCATGTCGCGGACCTTCTTGGGCAGCTTCTCCCACGGGGTGTCGAGGCTGAACTTGTGGCGGCGCGCCAGCACCTGCAGGGTCTGCTTGAACACGGTGCCGGGCTGGCCCGCCCACGGCGCGAGCGCGCCCTGATTGAGCGAGCGCTTGCCCGTGGGGACGATTCTCTCTGGATCAACCTCGTAGCGTGTTCCGATGCCGCCGCATTCCGGACAGGCGCCGTAAGGGTTGTTGAACGAGAACATGCGCGGCGAGACCTCGGGGAAGGAGATGCCGCACTTGGCGCAGGCCAGCCGCTCGGAGAAGAGCATGCTCGGCCCGTCCACCACCTCCACCTGGGCCACGCCGTCGGCCAGACGGAGCGCGGTCTCGAGGGAGTCGGCAAGGCGGGTCCCGAGACCCTCGCGGACGATGATGCGGTCCACCACCACCTCGATGGTGTGCTTCTTGGTCTTGGCGAGCTCGATCTCCTCGCCCAGCTCGTGCACCTGGCCGTTGACCCGTACCCGCACGTAGCCCTGGCGCTTGAGATCGTAGAAGAGCTTGCGGTACTCGCCCTTGCGGCCGCGGACCACCGGGGCGAGCACGAGGAGACGGCTCCCGCCCGGCAGGGTGAGCACGCGGTCGACCATCTGCTGCACGGTCTGTGCGGAGATGATGTCCCCGCACTGCGGGCAGTGCGGCACCCCGACCCGCGCGAACAGCACCCGCAGGTAGTCGTAGATCTCGGTGACGGTGCCCACGGTCGACCGCGGGTTCTTCGACGTGGTCTTCTGCTCGATCGAGATGGCGGGCGAGAGGCCCTCGATGGAGTCGACGTCGGGCTTCTCCATCTGCTCGAGGAACTGCCGCGCGTAGGCCGACAGCGACTCCACGTAGCGGCGCTGCCCCTCGGCGTAGATCGTGTCGAAGGCCAGCGACGACTTGCCCGACCCGGACAGCCCGGTGATCACCACCAGCTGATCGCGGGGGATCTCGAGGTCGATGGCCTTGAGGTTGTGCTCGCGGGCGCCCCGGATGACGATGCGGTCGTTGGCCATGCGTCCAGATCATACCGCTTCGGCGGGCCGAGGGTAAGCCGGGCGCCGCGCGCGGGCCCGCTCCAGCAGCACGAAGGTCAGGAGTCCCGCACACGCGCCCACCGCGCCCACCGCGAAGCCCGCGTGGAACGACAGCCGCTCGATGACGAACCCCACCAGCGCGGAGCCCAGCACCACGCCGACGTCCCACGAGGCGGACAGCGTGCCCATGGCGAGCCCGCGCTCGCGGTCGGGTGTGCGGTCCACCAGCAGCGCGATCATGGTCGGGTAGGTCAGCGAGGCGCCGGTGCCCAGGAAGAGCGCCCCCGCGATGAGCGTGGCGCCGCTGGGCGGCGCCGCCAGCATGAGAAAGCCCATGGCGGTCGCCGTCATGGACGGCCCCAGGACCTGGACTCGCCCGACCTGGTCCGAGATCCCGCGCAGGAGGGCGCGGCAGAGGATCATCCACACCGAATAGAGGGCGAAGAACCAGCCGATCCAGCCGCCGAGCCCGTGGCGCTCGGCGTAGAGCGGCACGAAGCCCACGATGCTCGACTGGCCCAGCGTGATGAGGATCATCACCGCCGCCGCGCCCAGCGCGTGCCGGCTCCAGAGGCGCAAGCGGCCGCCCGCCGCATCGGGCCGGCCCGCGCCGGTGGGCGTCAGCAGGACGGTGAAGAGCAGGATGAGCGCGGCGAGCACGGTGACGAGGTAGAAGTTCCACTCGATGCCGCCCAGGCGCAGGAGCGCGATGCCGGCGGGCGCGGCCACCGCCACCGCGAGCGAGGTCCCGAGATAGTAGAGGCCGAGAGCTTCTCCCCGCTGGGCGGGCGCGGTCGCCTGCGCGGCGAGCACGCCCGCCGCGGTGGAGATCAGCCCGTTGGCGAGGCCGACGCCGGCCATGAGGACGATGAGGGCGCCCGGTGAGCCCGCGCCGTGCAGCCCCAGCGAGGTCAGGGCGAGGACCACGACGCCGGGGATCAGCACCACGCGGACGCCGTGGCGGTCCACCCAGCCCCCCACGACGGGGCGGAAGAACATCGCCACGCCCGCGGTCACCGAGAACATCAGGCCCACCTGCGTGCCGGTCGCGCCCAGCGCGGTGGCGCGAAAGGGCAGCACCGCGTTCAGCATGTAGGCGGCGACGTGGATGGCGATCGTGATCGCGAGCGCGCCGATGAGGGGGCGCGTGTAGAGCGCGCGCCCGCCCGCGCCCAGGACGCGGATCACCGGGTCCGGCGCCCGCCGCGCGTCGCCAGCCAGAGGGCGCCGAGCCCCGCCGGCACCGCGAGCAGCGCGGGCTGCTCGCAGAGGGCGCCGATGAGGCTTTCGGCCGGGCGCGCGAGGCCGGTCACGCGCCCCAGCAGGAGCAGGATCCCGTACACCGCGAGCGCGGTCACGCCGGCGACCGTGGCGATTTCGGGCCGCTCGGCGGCATTCGGCAGGAGCGCCCGCGGCAGGAACACCGCCGCGCCGGCGCCCAGCGCGGTGAGACTGACGGCCCAGGGATCGACGTGCCAGAGGCTTGCGAGCGCCGCCACCACGAACACCATGGTCCAGAGACCGAGATCGCTGCCGATCTCGCCATCGCCCGCCGGATCAACCGCGGCCAGTCGCGCGCGGAGCGCCACGGTGGAGGCCATGAAGCTCGCACCCACCGCAACCACCAGCAGGAGCTGCAGCTGCACCCCGGTGGGACGCGCGACCATCGCAAGGCCCGGCACATCGACCAGCCGATCGGGGGTGATCCCACCCATGAAGATCTCGGGCGCGGCCAGCACCGCATAGACTGCCCAGGCCTGGAGCGCCCAGAACGTGGCGAGCAGGATGGCGCCGACCAGGACGATTTCCCCGCGCGAGGCGCGGTCGGCCAGGGGCGGGCCGAACAATGCCACGCCGCCGCCCAAGAGCGTCACGCCGAGGCCCACGCTGGCCAGCGTGGCGACGATGCCCTGCGCTCCGCCGTCCGCCCAGACGAGCCCGGTGGCCGGGGCGCCGGGAACGCGGCGCCCGGCCTCGAACTTGACGCGCGCGCCGGGAGTGGGCTCGAGCTGATCGCCGGGCCGCAAGGTGAACGATTGTCCCGTGGCCAATGGCGCTTCACGATCAAGAGTTTGGCGCCCTTCCCTGATACGCGTCCTCAAGGTCGTCTCGACGGCCGCCGTGATCCGGTGCGCCTCTTCGAAGCGCAACGGCTGTAGCCCCTGGGCGAGTCGGAGATCGCGCCCCTCGGTCACCCAGCGACTGGTGGGCGGAAAGACGAAGGCCGGGCGCTCCGACACCGCGCGCCACGCCGCGAGGGGCGAAAGCCCCGCGGAGGCGGACATCGCGATCAGCGGCATCAGCGCGCTCACCGCGGCCACGAACAGGAGCACGGGGACCGCGCGCTCCGCGCCCCGCCACGCGGTGAGGAGTAGCCCGCCCGCGGCGGCCAGGGCGATGCCGTGCCAGCGCGGGGCACCGAGCCGCGATCCGAGATCGCCCGCCAGCACGAGCCCCGCCCAGATCAGCAGCGCGACCATGACGAAGAACGTGGCGACGTGCACCAGCGGGATGGGCGCGCGCGTCGTGTCGTCCGCCGGGAGGCGCGCGCGCAGCGCGAGCGCGAGCAGGGGCGCCACGACGATGAGGAGCCCGGGCCAGAGTCCAGCCGCGCCCTGCGCGACGAGCAGCGTGGGCACGGCCAGCCACGTCGCGGGGCCGAGCCACGCGGCGAGGACCGCGCCGGCGGCCCTCATCCGCGCGCGCCGCGGGCCAGCGCGGCGATCAGCGCGAGCGCCGGCGCGATCACGCCCCCGTACCACCACACGAGGGAGAGCGGACCGACGCGCACCTGGGCGACGTCACCAGGCAATGAGGCGAGGACGAGGAAGAGGGCCAGCAGCACGAGCAGGAAAACCCCGCTTGCTTTCCTCATCACGGGCCGCATTATAGGCGAACAAAGGAGAAGACATGAGCGAGCGCATCCAGCGTGTCATGGTGGTGACGGCGCATCCCGACGATTCGGAGTTCGGCGCCGGCGGCACGATCGCCCGCCTCGTGCGGGAGGGCAAGCAGGTCAGCTACTGCATCGTCACCAATGGCAATAAGGGCTCGAGCGACCGCGCCATGACGCCGGAGCGGCTGGCCGCGATCCGCGAGGAGGAGCAGCGGAACGCCGCGCGCGTGCTGGGCGTGGAGACGGTGGAGTTCCTCGGCTTCCCGGACTGTGAGGTCGAGAACACCCGCGAGACACGCATGGCGGTGACCGCCTCCATCCGGCGCCACCGGCCGGATCTCCTCATCATCCAGAATCCGCACCGCACCAAGAATCTCGGCGCCTCGCACCGGGACCACCGCACCGTGGCCGGCATTGCGCTCGACTGTGTCTATCCCCTCGCCCGCGACCACATGGCGTTCCCCGAACTCCTCGCGCAGGGGCTCGAGCCCCACAAGATCAAGGAAGTCCACATGATGTGGTTCGAGAGCCCGGCGCTGGTCGTCGACATCAGCGAGACCATGGACATCAAGCTGAAGGCGCTCGCCTGCCACCAGAGCCAGTTCAAGGACTTCGTCGGCGTGGAGAAGCGGGTGCGCGAGCGCAACGCCGAGCTGGGCAAGCTCAAGGGCTACGCCTACGCGGAGTGCTTCGAGACCATTGTCATCGAGCGCTAGTCCGGTGGCAGTGGCTCGGCGAGCCGCAGCCGAAGGCGAGGCGAGCGGATACATGATGGGGGTCCCGAGCGGAGCGAGGGCAGGCCGTTGGCGTGAATTTCCGCTAAAATGACGGGGTCTCCATGATCAAGGCCGCCACGCTTGCGGAGCTTATGGGGCAACGGGTCAGCGCCGACCCGGACAAGCCCTACTTCACCCTCTTCGACAGCCCCGTGCTCTACGGCCAGCTCTGGCGTGAGAGCGAGCGTTACGCGGCCGGGCTGCGTCGCCACGGAATCGACCGCGGGGACAAGGTCTGCCTGATCTTCCCGACCTGCGCCGAGTTCTTCTACACCTTCTTTGGCGCCCTCCGTCTCGGCGTGATCCCGGTGCCGCTCTATCCCACGCTGGGCGTGGAGGCCACCGCCGGCATCTTCCGTGACTCCGAGGCCAAGGCGGTGGTCACCATCGGCTGGTTCCGGACGGGCGTGGACGAGTCCGCGGGGGCCGCCCCCAACGTGCGCCACGTCCTCGAGCCGTCGGATCTCGAGGCGAACGCCCCCGTTCCCGCCTTCCCCGCGATCCGGGAAGACGACGTGGCCTTCATCCAGTACACCTCGGGCAGCACGGGCCAGCCGCGGGGCGTCGTCCTCACCCACGCCAATGTGTGCCGCACCGTCGAGTTCATGGCGGAGGCCGCGCACCTCGGGCGCGAGGACGTGGTGGTCTCCTGGCTCCCGCTCTATCACGACATGGGGCTGATCGGCTGCGCGTTCACCCCGCCCACCACCGGCGCCGCCCTGCACCTCCTGCCGCCCGACCTCAAGAGCCCGCGGGTCTGGCTCGAGACGATCACGCGCGTCCGCGCCACCTTCACGGTGTCGCCGGACTTCGGCTATCGCAACTGCGTGCGAAACATCCCCGACGCCGCCGGCCTCGAGCTCTCCTCGCTCAAGCAGGCCCTCTCGGGCGCCGAGCCGGTGCGGATCAGCACGATCGAGGCCTTCGAGCGGAAGTTCGGGCTGCAGAACGTCATCACGCCCTGCTACGGGCTCGCCGAGGCCACCCTCGCGGTGGCGATCTGGCCGCGCTTCACCCCGCTCCGGCTGGACTCCTCCGGCAAGTTCCTCTCCGTCGGCCATGCCTGCCGGGGCGTGTCCGTGCGCATCATGCAGGACGACCGCGTGCTGGGACCGGGCGAGGAGGGGGAGATCGTGGTGCAAAGCCCGGGCGTGATGCAGGGCTACTACAACAACCCCGAGGCGACTGCCCGCGTGCTCTCCCCGGACGGCTGGCTCCGCACCGGAGACCTCGGCTTCCTCGACGCCGAGGAGTACCTCTACATCACCGGACGCGTGAAGGACCTGATCATCCTCGCCGGCGTCAACGTGATCCCCGCCGACGTCGAGGAGGTCGTGGATCACGTGCCCGGCGTGCGCTACTCCGCCGCGGTGGGCATCGACAGCCAGCGCACGGGCAGCCAGCGTCTGCACGTCGTGGCGGAGCTCCGCGGCGACGGTGGCACGCGCGAGGAGCAGTCCACGCTCGTGCGCGAGATCGTGCAGCGTGTGCACCGCGCCACCGGCCATCGCCCCGCCAAGGTGCTACTCGTCCGTCCGAGCACGATCCCCAAGACGTCGAGCGGCAAGATCCAGCGGGCGCGCCTCGGGGAGATGATCGCCGGCGACGAGGTGGCCGACGCCATCGTCTACGCCTCCGGCGCCGGCGCCCGCTAGCCACCCATGGCCGCGCCCGCGCCGACGTTCGGCTGTCACCTGCCCGTGTTCGGCCCCATCGCCACCCGGGGCAACGTGCTGGCCTTCGCGCGGAAGATGGAGGCGCTGGGCTACGAGTCCCTCTGGGCGAGCGACCACGTGGTGCTCCCGTACACGATCAAGTCCAGGTATCCCTACAACGCCACCGGCGAGTTCCCGCTGCCGCCCTCGGCGGCGTTCCTCGAGCCCCTGACCACGCTCGCGCTGGTCGCCGGGGTCACCGAGCGCGCGCTCCTCGGCACGACCATCCTCGTCCTGCCCCATCGCCACCCCGTGCTCGCCGCGAAGACCATCGCGACCCTCGATCACCTTGCCGAGGGCCGCGTGATCCTGGGCGTCGGAGTTGGCTGGATGCGCGAGGAGATCGAGATCCTGGGCGGGAACTACGACCGGCGCGGCGCCTGGTCCGACGAGGCCATCCGCATCATGCGGACGTGCTGGGCCGAGGAGCGGCCGCGCCATGCGGGCGAGTTCTTCACCTTCGGCGAGATCGGGGTGGCTCCCCAGCCCCCGCGCAAGCGCATCCCGATCTGGGTGGGCGGGCACACGCCTCGCGCCCTGCGGCGCGTCGCCGAGCTGGGCGACGGCTGGCACGCCGCCTTCACCCCGCCCGACGCGTTCGCGCGCGACATGGAGCGCCTCCGCGCCGAGTGCGCGCGGGCCAATCGCACGGTCGACGACCTCGCGATCACGCTCCGCGTCGGGCTCGCGTTCCGCGACCGGCCGGGCGGCACCGACCGCAAGCCGCTGCAGGGCACGCCCGAGCAGATCGTCGCCGACATCCAGCGCTATCGCGAGCTCGGCGTCGGCTCGTTCCTCCTCGAGGCCCGCTATCGAGATCTCGACGACATGGTGTCCATCTTCGAGCGCTTCGCGCGCGAGATCCGCCCCCAGGTCCCCGCCACCACCGGGAGAGCATGACATGAGCACGGCCAGCGACGTCGAGGTCCAGTCCACCGAGCTGCTCCGCACCCTCATCCGCAACGGCTGCGTCAACACCGGCGAGGAATCCTCCGGCCACGAGGACCGGAGCTGCGACGCGCTCGAGACGTTCTTCCAGGGCTCGGGCCTCTCCTGCGAGCGCTATACCTCGTCGCCCGGCCGCATGAGCTTGATCACCCGCATCCAGGGCCGCGACCCCAAGGCGCCCACGCTGCTCTTGATGGGCCACACCGACGTGGTGCCGGTGAGCCCCTCCGGCTGGCAGCGCGACCCCTTCGCGGGCGACCTGGTGGACGGCATCGTCTGGGGCCGCGGCGCCATCGACATGCTGAACCTCACCACGACGATGGCGGTGGCTACCCGGCGGCTCGCCACGAGCGGCTGGAGGCCCAAGGGCACGCTGATCTACCTGGCCGTCGCGGATGAGGAGGCAGGAGGCGTGTACGGCGCCGAGCACCTCGTCGAGCACCAGCCCGACGCGGTCAAGTGCGACTACGTCATCACCGAGAGCGGCGGCGTGCCCATCCCCACGCCCACCGGCTACAAGCTGCGCGTCTCGGTGGGCGAGAAGGGCGGCAACTGGCGCCTGCTCACCGTGCACGGCACGCCGGGGCACGGCTCGCGACCCTTCCGCACCGACAACGCCCTCGTCACCGCCGCTCAGGTCATCCAGCGCATTGCCGACTATCGCCCCGCCGCGCGCATCCTCGACGCGTGGAAGAACTACATCACCACGCTGGGCCTCGACCCCGACCTCACCGCCGACCTCATCGACCCGGACCGCGTGTGGAAGGCCGCCCGCGACATGGACAACGTCACGCTCGCCCGCGAAGCGCACGCCTGCACCCACACCACGTTCTCACCCAACGTGGTGCGCGGCGGGACCAAGGTGAACGTGATCCCGGACACGGTCGAGATCCAGGTGGACATCCGGGCTCTCCCCGGCATCACCTCCGAGGAGGTCGAGGCGATGCTGAAGGAGGCCATGGGCGACCTCGCCGACCGCGTGACCATCGACACGCCGCCCAATCGCCGACGCGGGGGCTCGCTCTCGCCGCTCGACACGCCGATCATGCACGCGATGTCCCGCGTCGCCACCAAGCTCATGCCCAACGGCAGCGTGGTGCCGGCCATGACCACCGGCGGCACCGACGCGCGCTTCTTCCGCTGGAAGGGGATCCCGTCCTACGGCTTCGGGCTCCACTCGCTGCGCATCCCCTACCACGAGTATCCGGTGATGTTCCACGGTCACAACGAGCGCGTGGACACCGAGAGCTTGCGCCTGTCCGCCGAGATGTGGGAGGCGCTCTGCCGCGACTTCCTCGGATAGAACGGAGGCTGATCCCATGCTGACATCGACCATGCCGATACTCGGTGCCCTGATCTTCACCGGCGCCCTCTTGGGAATCGGCGGCGCCGCCGAGGCGGCGGACATCAAGGTGCTGAGCGCGGGGGCGGTACGGGCCATCGTGACCGAGCTGACCCCGGCCTTCGAGAAGGAGACGGGGCACAAGGTCTCTTTCGAGTTCGGCACCGCGGGCCAGACACGTCAGCGGCTCGCCAGCGAGCCCGCGGACGTGGTCATCTTGCCGGACACCGCCCTCGACGAGCAGATCAAGCAAGATCGCGTGGTCGCCGGCTCTCGCGCCGACATCGCTCGTACCGGCATGGGCGTGGGCGTCCGCGAGGGCGCGCCCAAGCCCGACATCTCCACCACCGAGGCGTTCAAGAAGGCGCTGCTCGCGGCGAAGTCCATCACCTACGTGGATCCGTCCCAGGGCGCGACGAGCGGGGTGTACTTCTCCGGCCTCCTCCAGAGCTGGGGCATCGCGGACGCGATGAAGCCCAAGACCACGCTCGTCTCGGGGGGCTATCCGGCGGAGCGGGTCGCCAAGGGCGAGGTCGAGCTGGTCGTGCACCAGATCAGCGAGATCATGCCCGTGAAGGGCGTGACCGTCGTGGGTCCCCTGCCGAAGGATATTCAGAAGGTGACGACGTACTCGGCGGGCCTCGCGGCCAAGGCGACCGCCGTCGAGGCGGCGCGCGCTTACATCGCCTACCTCATGTCGCCGCCGGTGCGGCCCAAGTTCGCCGCGGCCGGCCTCGACTACAAGGAGTAGCGCCCCCGCCGCCGCCTTGACGTCCGAGGGATTCGGGCGGAAGCTCGGCCTCATCCGAGCGCCGGCATGAGCTCCCCGTCCCACGATCTCCAAGCCTCCGGAGCGCATCTGGTCGGCAGCGTGCCGCTGACCAGCTCGGAGGCGGTGTTCCGCGCGGTCGCCGGCGCCATCGGGGACCGCGTGCGGCGCATCCCCGACGGCGAGACCGGGCCGCGCTCGGACTGGATTGTCTGGCAGCTCCCCGTGTTCACCACCCAGCGGCAGCTCGAGGTGGTGCCGCCCGGTCCCGACAGCTGGCGTCCCTTGCCGCGCGTCCGCCTCACCGAGGGCGCGCGCGCGGAGAGCGTGACGTTCGGCGCGCTCGGCTACGCCGACGCGGCGGTGTCGTCGTACCGTGTCTTCGCCCGCCTCAAGCGCGACGGGGTGGTCCCCGTGGCCTGCCGCCTTCAGGTCTGCCTGCCCACGCCCCTGGCTCCCATCAGCGCCTTCGTGGTGCCCGAGCATCGGGCGCTGCTCGAGCCCGTGTACGAGGAGCAGGTCCTCGCCGAGCTCGCGTCCATCCTGCGCGAGGTGCCGCACGATCAGCTCGCCATCCAGTGGGACACCAACTTCGAGCTGGGGATGCTCGAGGGCGTCTACCCCGTGTGGTTCGGGGAGGTCAAGGGCGGCATTCTGGAGCGCCTGCTGCGGATCTCCCGCCACGTGCCGCCGGACGTCCCGCTCGGCTATCACCTCTGTTACGGTGACGTGCAGCACCGGCACTTCAAGGAGCCGGCGGACGCCGGCCGGCTGGTCGACCTCGCCAACGCCCTCGCCGCGAGCCTGGGGCGGCCGCTCAACTGGATACACCTTCCCGTCCCCCGCGAGCGCCTCGACGACTCGTACTACGCGCCGCTGCGCGACCTGCGCCTTCGGGCCGAGACCGAGCTCTACCTCGGCCTCGTCCACCACACCGACGGCGTCGAGGGCACCCGGCGGCGCATGGAGGTGGCCAGGCGCTTCGTCTCCGGCTTCGGAGTCTCCACCGAATGCGGCTGGGGCCGGCGGCCCGCCGCCACCATCCCGGACCTCCTCCGCATCCACGCGGCGGTGAGCGGCCCCCTGCAGCCGGCGGGCCGTCCACGCGCGCGGTTCCAGTGGCCGGCCGGCTTCGCCCGAGTGCCGGACCAGGACTGGGTGCGGCAGCCCATGGACACCTTCGGGCTCAAGTACGACACGGTGGAGAACCACGGCTGGTACAGGAACCTCGATCCGACGGTCGAGGACCTCGCTCGCCATCTCGAGGACGGCCATCTACTCATCGACTACTCGGGCGGCACCGGCATCCTGCTGGATCGGCTGAACCTGCGGATCTTCGACCGCCAGGTCGGCGTGCTCATCGTGGACAGCTCGCCCAAGTTCCTCCGCGTCGCGCTGGACAAGTTCGGGGGTGAGGAGCGCGTGGCCTTCCGCCTGCTCCACTGGCTGAAGGAGGAGCGTCGCCTCGAGCTGCTCGACGAAGTGCTGGGGCCCGAGCTCCTCGCCCGGAAGGCCGACGTGATCGTGTCCACCAACGCGATCCACCTCTACCGCGGTCTCGGCGACACCCTCGGCTCCTGGGCCCGTGTGCTGAGGCCGGGTGGACGGGCGTTCGTGCAGTCGGGGAACATCCGGAACCCGCAATCGCGCCCCAGCGAATGGATCCTGGACGAGACCGTCTACGCCATTCACGAGGTGGCGATGGGACTTGTCCGGAACGATGCGCGGTACGCCGCCTACCGTCCCCTCCTCGACGACGAGGCGCGCCTGCAGGCTCATGTCGCGCATCGGGACCAGGTGTTCCTCCCCGTCCGGCCGCTCGCTCACTATCTGGGCGCGCTGGAAGGGGCGGGCTTCACGGTGGAGGAGGTCCGCGCGCGCTCCATCGAAGCCCGGGTGGACGAGTGGTTCGAGTTCCTCAGCGCGTATCACGAGGCGGTGCTCGGCTGGGTGGGCGGCTCGGCCAAGGTTGATGGCCGCCCCCCGAGCGCGCAGGCCGTGACCGACCGCCTGGCCCTGATCCGCCACGCCATGGACACGCTCTTCGGCGGGCGCGACGCGTTCCGCTGCTGCTGGACCTACCTCAACGCCGTGCGACCCTGATCATCACTCGGCGTCGTGGAAGATGACGCCGAGGGTGTAGCGCTCGCCCGAGCGGATCTCGCTCACGCCGTGGCGCAGGGCCACACGGTACCAGCTGCGGGCCCCGCGCGCCGGCCGGTAGCGCGTCGTGAAGATCACGGCCTCGCCGGGAGCCAGCGGCACCACGTGCGCGGCGGACTGGGCGCGGGGCCGTTGCTCCACCAGGACGAACTCCCCGCCGGTGAAGTCGCGCTCCGGCTCGCTGAGCAGGATCGTGAGCTGGAGCGGGAAGGCGACCTTGCCGTAGATGTCCTGGTGCAGGCAGTTGTAGCCGCCCTTGCCGTAGCGCAGGAGCAGCGGGGTGGGGCGGGTCTGGCCGTGGCGGGCGCAGAGCCGCGCCAGGCCGGCGTGGTCGGCGGGAAAGCGCTCGCGTGCGCCGAGCCGCTCGGCCCAGCGGTTGGCCACCGGCGCCAGCGGCGGGTAGAGGGCGTGGCGCAGCGTCGCCACCGGCTCGGGTAGGGGCGCCGCGAAGTACTTGTACTCCCCTTCCCCGAAGCGGAAGCGGGCCATGTCCACGCGGCTGCGAAAGCGCGCCTCGTCCGCGTAGAGGTCGACGAGGGCGGCGCAGTCCGCGGCCTCCAGCAGTGGGCCGGTGGTGGCGTAGCCGCGCGCGTCGAGGGACGCCGCGAGGTCGTCCCACGCGAGCCCCGCGCAGCGGCGCGCGAGGTCCTCCGGGGTCTTCATGCGACCTGCGCGGGTCGGCATACCCGGCACGGCCGGTACCCCACCGACCGCGCATCCTCCACGGAGGCGAACACCACACGGTTCTCCGGCTTCGCGCGGCGGAGATGTGAGCACCCCACGCGGCACACGACACGGGTGCTGGTGCAGCCCTCCAGCACCGGCGTAGTGCGCTCGATCTCGAGCAGGCGCCCCTTGAGCCGCGTGCCAAAGATGTACCCGCCCGCGGTGCCGTCGCTCTTCAGCACGCGGTGACAGGGGACGATGAGCGGCACGGGATTCTTCCCCAGCGCGGTCCCCACCGCGCGCACCGCGCCAGGATGCCCGATCCGCTTGGCCACCCACGCGTAGGGCCGCGCCTGGCCGAACGGAATGGCCCCGGCCGCGCGCAGCACCTTGGCCTGGAACTCGGGCGCCTCGTGGAGATCCACCGGCACCGAGAAGTAGACGCGCTGGCCGCGGAGATACTCGTGCAGCTCCTCGCGCGCCCGCTCGATCAGCCGCCGGGCCGCGCCGGTCTCCCCACGCGTCTGGCGCCCGAGGCGGATCAGGCGGACACCCTCTGCCGTGGCCGACACGGCCAGCCGGTCCAGCAGCGCCTCCGCGTCGCGGTCCGCCCCCTCGGCGCGGCGGATCACCTGCGGCGCGAGGGCGACCGGTCCGCCCGCGGGCTTGAAGTAGTCGATGAGCATCAGGTCGACTCGATCGCGAATCATGCCTGGCCTCCCTCGGCGAGCGCGGCGCGCAGGATGGACTTGCCGCGCGCGAGCTGGCTCTTCACCGTATTGATCGAGATGCCGCGGATGCGAGCGAGCTCGGCGTTGCCGAGCCCGTTCACGTAGTGGAGGGCGAGAAGCACACGCGCCTCGCGCGGCACTTTGGCGAGCGCCCGCGCCACGTCGATGCGCCGGCCAGCATCGCCCGGCGCATCGAAGGCGGGCGCGGGCTCCTCCGCCTCGGCGGCTGCGGCATGCGCGGCGCGCACGCCGCGGCGGCGCAGCTCGTCGACGCACACGTTGGTGAGCACGCGGTAGAGCCACGTCGACACCGCCCAGCGCGGCTCGTAGCTCCGCGCTCCTTGATAGGTCTGGAGCAGCGCCCGCTGCACCGCGTCCTCGGCATCCGCGCGGGATCCGAGGAGCCGTGTGGCCACGGCCATGAGCTTGGGGCCGTAGGCCTCCACCAGCTCGGTGAAGGCCCGGCCGTCGCCCTGGGCGACCCGCCGCATCAGGGCCCGTTCCCTGTCCATGTCAGTCAGGTATACGGGCCGGGGGGCCCGGGAGGGTGGAATGGGGCCCTAGATCTTGGAGCCCGACTTCTCCCAGTCCTCCAGGAACTTCTTGAGGCCGATGTCGGTGAGGGGATGCTTGACCAGCATCTCCAGCACACTGAACGGCATGGTCGCCACGTGGGCGCCCGCCTTGGCCGCGTCCAGCACGTGAATGGGATTGCGGATGGAGGCGGCCAGCACCTGGGTCTTGAACCCGTAGTTCTTGTAGATCTGGCAGATGTCGCGGACGAGGTCCATCCCGACGGCGCCGATGTCGTCCAGCCGCCCCAGGAACGGGCTGATGTAGACGGCGCCCGCCTTCGCGGAGAGGAGGGCCTGAGGCGCGGAGAAGCAGAGCGTCTGGTTGACGCGAATCCCCTGCCCGGTGAGATGCTTCACGGCCTTGAGGCCGTCCTTGGTGAGCGGGCACTTCACGACGACGTTGGACGCCACCTGGGCCAGCTCCTTGCCCTCCTTCACCATGCCGTCGTAGTCGGTGGCGACCACTTCCAGGCTCACGTCCCCCGGCACGATGGAGCAGATCTCCTCCACGAGGGGACGGAAGGGGCGCTTCTCCTTGGAGATCAGCGACGGGTTGGTGGTGCAGCCATCGACCAGACCCATGGCCACACCTTCCTTGAGCTCGTGGATGCTCGCGGTATCGAGGAAGATCTTCATGACGCCTCCTGCGCGGGCCGCCCGCGGCGGCTCACGCGCGCTCGATGCGGATGGTGGTCCCGGCGGTGACCTTCTTGAACACGGTAGGGTCGCCTAGGAGCTGCCCGAACACATTGACCGCGCTCGCGGGGCGAATCTCCTGACCCCGGCTCGCCGGCGTCCGTCCGAAGAAGATGCAGAAGGCCGAGCCCGGGGGCCAGTAGCCGAGGGCGCCCATCTCCACCGTCTCCTGCGGACTCTCGGGCTTGGCCTTCACGGGAATACCGAAATAAATCTCGTCGCCCCAGGTGTCGCCGGGGATCGATAGCGGCAGCGCATCCCACACCGCCTGCGCCGTGTTCGAGTCGTCGAGAATCGCGTCGGCCTTCACCGCTCCCGCCGTGATCCGGATGCGTCGCTCGCCCATCTCGCGTTCAGTCTAGCACTGTCAACCGCCCCGCCGCCGCCGGTACTCGGCCAGGCGCGTCGTGAGGGCCGCGCGATCGAGGAGGCTCGAGGCGCCCTTGCCCTCGACCGCCGCCGCCGAGGCCACCGCCGCGGCCGCCGCGGCCTCCCAGGGATCCCCGTTGCGGTGGTATTCGGTCAGGAGCGTGGCGGCGAAGACATCGCCCGCTCCGGTGTCGTCCACTGCGGTGGCAACGTCCGGCGACACGTGATAGGGCTCGCCGTTGACGAAGAGCGTGGCGCCTCGCACCCCCGCGGTGAGGGCGCCCAGCGGCACCCGCTGCAGCCACTCCACCGCGTCTTCTCGAAAGCCCGTGACGTCCTCCTCGCTCGCCACCATGAGCTGCGCCCACGCCAGCACCGCCTCGGCCTCCTCCCACGGTTGGGCCACGATGCGGCCTCCCTGCTCGCGGCGGCGCATCCAGCCCTGGGGCAACACGCCCAGGGACGCGGCGCCGAGCGATTCGGCCAGAGCCGGGTCGACCTCGTTGATCACGGGGCAGAGCAGCGCCAGCGGCGACGCGGTCCAGTCCGGAGGCAAATCGTCGGTCTCCAGATCCGCGGCGCGGGCGCCGAGCGTCAGCGTGCGGGACGACCCCGTGCCCGTCAGGGTGAACGTCGTGCTCCTCGGGCTGTCGACCTTCGCGACCAGGATGTCCGACGGGATCGTGTCCGGGGGAAAGTCGTCGCCGAACGAAGTCAGAAGGCCCACCCGCAGTCCCAGGCGGTGGGCAGCGAGCGCGGCGTAATAGGCGGCCCCACCCGGGCGGGTGCCCCCCGACGTCACGTCGAGGGTAACGTGTCCGGCGACCACCAGATCGGGCGGCACACCCTCACACCATGGTCAGGCCGCCGGACACGGACAGGGTCTGTCCGGTCACGAAGCCCGACTCATCCGAGGCGAAGAACACCACGGCAGGGGCCAGGTCCTCGGCCGTGCCGAGGCGACCGAAGGGAATCACGCGCTTGAGGCTCTCCGCGAGCTTCGGATTACCCGCGGCCACCTCGGCGAAGAGCGGGGTGTCGGAGGGACCCGGGCACACACAGTTCACGTTGATGCGGTGCCGCGCCATCTCGCGCGCGATGGTCTTGGTGAACGCGATGATGCCGCCCTTGGCGGCCGAGTAGACGGCCTCGCCGGTCGAGCCCACGCGCCCGGCGTCGGACGCGATGTTGACGATCTTGCCCCCGCCCTGCCGCATCATCACGTCGAGCACGGCGCGCGTGCAGACGATGGGGCCCTTGAGATTCACCCGCAAGATGAGGTCCCAGTCCGACTCCGGCGACTGGACGAAGGGACCCACCTTGTCGAGCCCGGCGTTGTTGACCAGGACGTGCACGCCGCCCCAGCGGGCCGCGACCTCCGCCACCACGGCGTCGATGCGCCCCTTGTCGCTGATGTCGGCCCGCCAGGCGCCGGCCTCCCCGCCCGCCTTCGCGATGGCCTCCACCGTCTCTTTGGCGCCGGCTTCGTTCAGGTCCACCACCGCGACGCGCGCGCCTTCCGCGGCCAGCGCGAGCGCGATCCCGCGCCCGAGACCGCTGGCCGCACCCGTCACAATCGCCACCTTGCCCGCCACCCGTCCGGCCATGGATCAGAGCCTCATCTGCTTGGCGATGATCTCCTTCATGATCTCGGAGGTGCCGCCACCGATGGTCATGAGGCGATAGTCGCGGAAGAACCGCTCGATCGGGTACTCACGCATGTAGCCGTAGCCGCCGTGGAGCTGCACGCAGTCGTAGGCCACGCGCTGGGCCATGTCCGCGGTGAAGAGCTTCACCATGGAGATCTCGCGCACCGCGTCCTCGTGACCCTGGAACTTCAGGCAGGCCGCGTAGGTGAGCCAGCGCCCCGCCTCGATCAGGGTCGCCAGCTCGGCGAGCTTGTGGCGCACCACCTGCTTCTCGGACAGCGGCCCGTCGAACGCGTGGCGGCCCTGCACGTAGGCGATCGTGTCCTCGAGCGCCCGCTGGCACCCGGCCGTGCAGTGGAGCCCCGCCACCAGCCGCTCGCGCTGGAAGATGCGCATGACCTCGTAGAACCCCGTGCCCTCCTGACCCAGGAGATTCTCGGCGGGCACGCGCATGTCCTGGAAGGCGAGCTCCGCGGTGTCGGAGGCGCGCATGCCCATCTTGTCGAGCTTGCGGCTCACCGAGAGCCCGGGCGTGTCCCGCTCGACGAGGAACATCGAGATGCCCTTGTGGCGCTTGTCCCGCTCGCCATCCTTCGTATTGCTCGTCTCGCCTTCGGCTGCGCCTCGCCCTGCGAGGCGCGCGGCCACGAAATAGAGGTCCGCCATCACCCCGTTGGTGATGAACATCTTCGCGCCGTTGAGCACGTAGTAGTCGCCGTCGCGCACCGCGCGGGTCTTGATGGCGGCCACGTCGGACCCGCCACCGGGCTCGGTCACCGCGATGGCGCAGAGGTAGTGCCCCTTGCAGACCCCGGGAAGGTACTTCTCCTTCAGCGCCTCGCAGCCCGTCCAGTAGAGGTGCGGCGAGGACATGTCGTTCTGGACGCCGACCGCCATGGCGAGCGAGCCGCAGCGCGAGCGGGCCATCTCCTCGTGAATGACCGCGGAGGTGAGGAAGTCGGCGCCGGCGCCGCCGTACTTCTCGTCGTACTCGACGCCGAGGAAGCCCAGCTCGCCCATGCGCGGCCAGATCGACTTGGGGATCTGCCCCGCCCCCTCCCATTCTTCGATGTGCGGGGTGACCTCCCGGTCCACGAAGGCGCGCACCGTCTGGCGGAACATCTCGTGCTGCTCGTTGAACACCTTCACGCTAGTGTCCGTCGCCCCACTTGGACTTGACCGCCTCGCGGTCCACCGCGCCGTCCGCGCCGCGCGGCATCGCGTCCGTGAACACCACCACGTGCGGCCGCTTGAAGCGCGCGATCTTCGAGACCACGAACTCGCCCACCGACTGTGCGGAGTGGCGGGCGGCGTCCTTGACCTCCAGCACCGCCTTGATGGCCTCACCCCATCGGGGATCGGGGATGCCGTAGACGCACACGGCGGTGACCCCCGGCATCTGCATGATGACGGTTTCCACCTCGGCGGGGTACACGTTCTCGCCGCCCGGCTTGATCAGCTCTTTCTCGGGCTTCCGCTTGACGTAGTAGAGGTACCCCTCGGCGTCGAAGCGGCCCACGTCTCCCGTGTGATGCCAGCCGCCGCGGAAGGTGTAGGCGGTGACGTCCGGCTGGTCGTAGTAACCCTGGAACACCAGCGGCCCCCGCACCACGATTTCGCCGGGGCTGCCCGCGGGCACGTCACGATCGTAGTCGTCCACCACCTTCACGTGAGCGGCGGGCACCGGCTTGCCTGCCGAGCCCGGCTTGTCCACCACGCGGACGATCGACACGAAGCCCGTGGTCTCGGACTGCCCGAAGCCCGTCCAGAACTTGGCGCCGGTCGTGTCGTGAAGGCGCTGGATGGTCTGCGGCGCGTCGAGGCCGGACACGTGGTGCAGGCTCGACAGGCGGCTGCCCGCCTTCTCCGCCGCGTCGAGCAGCGTGGTGAGCACCGGGGGGAAGTCGGAGAGATAGCTCACGCGGTGGCGATCGATCAGGCGCACCGCCTCGTCCGCGTCCCAGCGCGAGACGAGCACGCTCGCCCCCCCGGCGTGGAAGGTCGCGAGGGTCCAGCCCAGCGCGGTGATGTGGAAGAGCGGCAGCGCGGCCAGATAGCGGTCGGCGGGGCCGAGGCCGGTGGCCGCCATGATGGTAAGGTTGGCCGCGAGCACATTGGTGTGGGTGAGCGCGGCGCCCCGGGGAATCACATCCACTGCCGCGGTGGAAATCACGGCGAAAATGTCATTGCTGGCCACTTCGTCGCCCGCCGGGCCGGCGCCGCCGCGGTAGAGCGTCGCGAGCGGCGCGAAGCCGGGGGCGCTGGGGGAGGAGCCGAGCAGGTACCAGTACGGGACCGTCTTCTTCTCCCCGGGCCAGCCGCCGACCACGCCGAGCGTGGAGGCGTCCGCCACCATCATCGTCGGAGCCGCGCGCTCCAGCACGCGCGCCACCTCGTCGCCGGTCAAGCGCCAGTTGATGGGGTAGGCGATGATCCCCTGCCGCGCGCAGGCGCCGTAGAGATCGAGGTACGCGAGGTCGTTCTGGGCGAGGATGCAGATGCGATCGCCCCGGCCGATGCCGAGGGCGGCGAGCCCGCCCGCGAGGGCGTCCACGCGCTCCTGGAAGGCCCGAAACGATACGGTGGTGTCGCCGTGGACGAAAGCCGGCGCGTCCCCGTGCGCGGCCGCGCCGCGCGCGATGACGTCGTAGACCGTCATACCCTGCGCGGACACGGATCCCTCAGCTCAGCCAGCGCTTGCGCCGCTTGTAGTGCTTGACGTCGCGGTAGGACTTGCGCGCGCCCACCTCGGTGAGCCCGAGGTAGAACTCCTTGATGTCGGCGTTCTCCCGGAGGGCGTCGCCGGTGCCCTCGAGCACGATGCGTCCGTTCTCCATGACGTATCCGTGGTCCGCGATCCTGAGCGCCATGGTGGCGTTCTGCTCGACGAGGAGCACGGTGAGCTTCTCCTGCTGATTCAGCCGCTGCACGATGCTGAAGATCTCCTCGACGAGCATGGGGGCCAGCCCGAGCGACGGCTCGTCGAGCAGCATCACCTTGGGCGTGGACATGAGGGCACGCCCGATCACCAGCATCTGCTGCTCGCCGCCGGAGAGATAGCCGGACTGCACGTGGCGGCGCTCCTTGAGGCGCGGGAAGTACTGATAGACGCGCTCGATCCCCTCGGCGACCTTGCCGCGGTCGCGCTGGGTGTGGGCGCCCGCGATCAGGTTCTCCTCGGTGGTGAGGTGCTCGAACACTCGCCGGCCCTCGAACACCTGGACGATCCCGCGCCCCACCACCTCGTAGGCAGGGAGGCGGTCGATGCGCTCCCCGTTGAGCTCCACCGTGCCCTTCGTCACCTCGCCCCGCTCGGTACGGAGCAGGCCGGACACCGCCTTGAGGGTGGTGGTCTTGCCGGCGCCGTTGGCGCCCAGCAGCGTGGTGATGCGTCCTTCCGCACAGCCGATGGACACGCCCTTGAGGACGAGGATCACGCTGTCGTAGATGACCTCGACGTTGTTGAGGCTCAGCATCGCGCTGTTGCGCCGGAGGGAGCGCGGGCCCCCTCCGGCGCGTCTCCGTTCTCCGCGGCTACTTGGCCGCCGCGGCCTTGATGTGCTTGGCCACCACGTCCGTGTAGGCCGAGTACCAGTCCGTCTCCTTCTCGAACTTGCCGCCCTTCACCTGCCAGATCTGGACCAGCCCGCCGCCCTCGTGGTCGGTCGGGGTGATCTTGAGCGGCGGCACCAGGCCGCCCAGGGTGAAGTTGGAGATCTTCTCGAAGCCGTTCTTCACGTCCTGGCCGGTGATCTTCCCGTCCGGCTTGGCCTTCAGCGCGTTGCGGATGGCCTCGACGTGGAGCGCGGCCACGAGGACGCCCCGGTTGTAGAACACCGTGGAGGCCATCTCCTTGGGCGCCGGCTTGCCCTGCTTCTTGTACATCTCGCGGATCTCGTTCAGCACGGGGTAGTCCTGCCCCACTCCCGCGTACTGCATCGTGTGATAGCCCTCGGCGACGCCGAAGCCGCCCGCGGCCTCGATGTTGGCCTCGGCGGAGCCCCACACGAACGAAACGACCTTCTTCAGCGGATAGCCCACGCGCTTGAACTCCTTGATCGACACCGCAGGCGCCCCGCCGAAGAGGTGGGCGATCACGTAGTCGGCGCGGAACCGCTGGGCGATGTCGAGCACCTGCGCGCCCATCTCGACGCCGGGCGGCGGCACCGCGAACTCCTTCATGGTGAACCCTTCCACCTTGGCGAGGTCCTGCAGCACGTCGATGGGCTCGCGGCCGGCCGGGTTGTCATAGAAGATGTACGCGATCTTCTTGCCCTTGAGGCTGCCGCCCAGCTGCTTCTTGGCGAAGTCCACCGCGGCCGCGCCCTGCGACCAGTACGTCGCCGCGATGGGGAAGATGTACGGATACCGTACCCCGTCGGCGGCGGCGGCGCTGCCGAAGCCGGGCGAGGTGCCGGGGATCCGGTCCTCGGTCAGCTTGGCGGCCAGCGCGTAGATCTGCGGGGTGCCGTACACCGACATCGTCACCGCGCCTTCCTTCTTGAACCGCTCGTAGGACTCGACGGCGGGCGGGACCTTGTACTCGTGATCGATCTCGAGGGCCTTGATCTTGTAGCCCTCGACGCCGCCCTTCGAGTTCACCAGGGCGATGTAGTCGTGGAATCCGGGACAGAGGATGGTGCCCACGATCTGGGTCGCCCCCGTCCGGTCGCACTGCGCGCCGAGCACGATCTCACCCTTGTACTGCTGCGCCTGGGTGGGACCCGTCGCGAGCAGGCTGCCCGTCGCCAGGGCTAGAACCGCCACGATGGCCAGGAATCGCCTCATAGACTTCTCCTTTCTTCGCGCACGCTCAGTACGCGAAAGGCCAGATGCGGAAATAGTTCCGGATGTTCCGCCACAGACGGTTGAGACCCTCGGGCTCCACGATGAGGAAGAACACGATCAGGGCCCCGAACAGCATCAGGCGGAGGTTGGGGATGAGGTTGAGCACGGTCTGCGGCGAGAACAGGACGTCCCCGAACGCCTCCATGGACAGCCGGATCACGATGGGCAGGAGGGTGACGAAGATCGCCCCGAGCACCGAGCCCAGGACCGACCCGAGCCCGCCGATGATGATCATGGCGAGGTAGTCGATGGACACGGTGATCTGGAACTGCTCGTAGTTGGCGATGCCGAGGAAGTAGGTGTAGAGCACCCCGGTCACGCCCGCGTAGAACGACGAGATCGCGAAGGCCAAGAGCTTGTACCGGAAGATGTTGATGCCGATGATCTCGGCCGCGATGTCCTGGTCGCGAATGGCGATGAAGGCGCGGCCGATGCGACTCCGCACGAGGTTCAGCGTCGCGAGGATGGCGAGGATCACGAAGAAGAGGAGGAAGAAGTACATCTGGCGCTGGCTGGAGAGAACGATCGGCCCCAGTCGGGGGCGCGGTACCTCGATGGAGGCCTGCACGCCGCCGCTGATGAACGTCACGTGGTTGATGGTCCACTCGATGATGAGCTGCCCAGCCAGGGTGGCGATGGCGAGGTAGAGGCCCTTGATCCGGAGCGAGGGGATGCCCACCACCGCGCCCACCGCCGCCGCCATGAGCCCACCGGCGAGGAGGTTGACCGGCCAGGGTGAGTCGAGCCGGGTGGCGAGGTTGGCCGCCGTGTACGCGCCGACCGACATGAACGCGCCGTGGCCGATCGACACCTGGCCCGTGTAGCCGACCAGGATGTTGAGGCCCAGGGCGCCGATGACGGCAATCCACACGAGATTGCCGATCGACAGGTAATACTCGTGCAGCGTGAGCGGCAGCACCACCACGAAGAGCACGGCGAGCGCCCCCACCGCCCAGCGCGCGATGGGCAAGGGATACAGTGCCATGTCCGCCTGGTACGTCGTCTTGAGCACGCCGCATTCGCGGTGGATCACGTCCGAGGCCACCAACGAAGCAGATGGACCGTTGTCATCGCGCTAGATCCTCTCGATGATGCGCTTGCCGAAGATGCCGTACGGCCGAATCATCAGGGCCATGATCATCAGCACGTACGGCGCGAAGTCCTTGGTGCCGCCGCCCACCATGGGATCGACGTAGCCGGCGGCGACGTTCTCGACAATCCCCACGATGAGCCCACCGATGATGGCGCCGGGGATCGAGTCGAGCCCGCCCAGGATCACCACCGGGAAGACCTTGAAGCCCACCAGGGAGAGGTTCACGTCGACCCCGAGGAGGTTACCCCAGATGATACCCCCGAGGGCGGACACGACGCCGGTCATGGCCCACGCGAGGCCGAAGTAGCGCTGGACATTGATCCCCATGGCCATGGCTACCTGCTGATTGTCAGCCACCGCGCGCATCGCGATGCCCTTCCGCGACTTGAGGAAGAACCAGCCGAACGCCGTGAGGAACAGCAGGCTCACCCCCGCGCCCACGAGCTGGATGGGCGGGATGAAGAGCGGGCCGATGACGAAGGGCTCGTCGCTGATGGGGAGCGGCAGGTTCTTCGTCCCCGCCCCGAAGAAGGTCGGCCCGACGCCGCGCAGGATGGAGGCCAGCCCGATCGTCGCCATCACGACCGCGATGACGGGCCGGCCGATGAGCTTCCGGAGCACCACCCGCTCCAGCGCGAAACCGAACCCGATCATGGCGGCGAGCCCGATGAGGATGGCCAGCCAGAGGGGCGCCCCCGCAGCGATGATGGCGAGGGCCACCACGAGGCCCGCGATCATCACGAACTCGCCCTGGGCGAAGTTCACCGCGTCCGTCGCCTTGTAGACGAGCACGAAGCCCAGGGCGATCAGCGAGTACATGAGGCCGATCAGCACCCCGTTGGAGATCAGCAGGAAGAAGAAGCCGAGCGCATCAGACATGGGCGGGTACCCGCTCCACGTCCTCGATGACCACGCGCGAGTGCACGGCGGCCTGCCGGCCGTCCTCGTAGGTGATGCTGGTCGACAGCTCCACCTCGCCCGCGCCGCCGTAGAATGCATCCACCACCGGGGCGTATTTCTCGGCCACGAATCGCCGCCGTACCTTACGGGTCCGGGTCATCTCGGCGTCGTCCGCCTCGAGGTCCTTGGTGAGGAGGAGAACGCGGCGCACCTGCGTGGACGGGGGCAGGGTCGCGTTCGCCTTGGCGACCTCGCCGACCACGAGCTCCCGCACCTCCGGCTTCTGCGAGAGGTCCATGTAGCTCGTGTAGGCGACCCCATTGCGCTCCGCCCAGCTTCCCACCGTGTTCATGTCGATGGCCACCATCGCCACCACGAAGGGTCGGCCGTTCCCGAAGCACACCGCCTCGCGGACGAAGGGGCTGTACTTGAGCTTGTTCTCGATGAACTGGGGCGCGAAGGGCGTGCCGTCTTGCATAGCGCCCACGTCCTTGGCGCGGTCGATGATCACGAGATGCCCACGGGGATCGATGAAGCCGGCGTCGCCGGTGTGGAACCACCCCTCGCTGTCGATGACCTCGCGCGTAGCCTCGTCGGCCTTGAAGTAGCCTTTGAAGATGCCCGGGCTCTTCACGAGCACCTCGCCCCGGTCGCCGATCCGGACGTCGATGCCCGGGCAGGGCCGGCCCGCACTGTTGGGATCGGCTTCGCCGTCGGGCTGCAGCGAGGCCAGGCCGGACGTTTCCGTCGATCCGTAGATCTGCTTGAGGTTCACCCCGAAGCCGCGGAAGAAGCGGAAGGTCTCCGGCCCCAGCGGGGCGCCGCCGGTGAGGCACCAGCGCGTGCGCGCAAGCCCCAGCTGGTCCCGCACCGGCCGGTACACGAAGAACTCGCCCAGCGCGTGCTTGAATCGGAGGCCCGGCGGCAAGGCCTTGCCCTCGCTCCGGAGGAGCTCGGCGGCCTCGGCGGTGCGGCGGAAGAACTCGAACACCCGCCGCTTGAGCCGGGTGGCATCGGCCGCGCGCACCTGTACCCCGGTGAGCATGTTCTCCCAGATGCGCGGGGGGGCCAGCAGCGCGGTGGGGCCCAGCTCGCGGAGGTCGCGCTGCACCGTCTCGGGGCTCTCCGGGCAATTCATGCAGAAGCCCACCGCCAGGCTCAGCACCATGCTGTAGAGGGCATCGCCGACCCAGGCCATCGGCAAATAGGCGAGGTAGTCGTCCCCGGGTCCGATCTTCTCGACATCGACGAAGGAGCGCGCCACCGCGATCACGTTGGCGTGGGTGAGCATCGCGCCCTTGGGATTGCCGGTGGTGCCCGAGGTGTAGCAGATCAGCGCGATGTCCTCCGGCCGCCCCCGCTCGACCTCGGCATCGAACGCCTTGGGCTCCTTGGCCGCGCGCTCGCGGCCCAGCGCCTGGACGTCCTCGAACGACTTCAGCCAGTCGGCCTTATAGTGCACCATGCCGCGCGGGTCGTCGTAGATTACGAGGCGGAGCTTGGGGAGTTGCTCCTTCAGGGCGAGGATCTTGTCCACCTGCTCCTGATCCTCCGCCACCACCACCGACACCTCGGCGTGGTCGAGGACGAAGGCCAGCTCCTTGGCAATTGCGTCCTGGTACACGGGTACCGAGCGGCCGCCCAGGCACATCGCGGCCATCTGCGCCCAGTAGAGCCGCGGGCGATTGTCGCCGATCACGCTGAGAGCCTCGCCACGCTGGAAGCCGAGCGCGGCGAGGCCCAGAGCAAGGTCGCGGACCTCGTCGTGATACTGGGCCCACGTGTGTGTCTGCCAGATGCCGCGATCCTTCTCGCGGATGGCGGGACGGTGGGCGAGCTCGCGGGCGTTCCGCTGCAACAGCCGCGGGAGGGTGGTGGGCTGCGTATCGGCCATGTCAGCGGCCTCCGTTTCGCGGACCCTTGGTCTCTCCGAGATAGGCCTTGATGACGCGCGGATTGGCGCGGACCTCGTCCGGCGTGCCGTCGGCGATCTTCTGCCCCATGTCGAGCACCGCCACGCGGTCCGAGATGTCCATGACCACGCCCATGTCGTGCTCGATGAGGATCACGGTGACGCCCCACTCCTCGTTGACGTCGAGGATGAAGCGCGCCATGTCCTCCTTCTCTTCCTGGTTCATGCCGCCCATCGGCTCGTCGAGGAGCAGCACCTTGGGGCGGAGGGCGAGGGCCCGTCCCAGCTCCACACGCTTCTGGAGACCGTAGGCCAGCGAGCCGGTGGGCCGCCGGCGCAGGTCCTGGATCTTGAGGAAGTCGATGATGTCCTCGACGGCCCGCCGGTGGACGACCTCTTCCTTCTGGGCGAAGCCCCAGTAGAGGACGGAGGCGAGCACGCCCGATTTCATATGAACGTGGCGGCCGAGCATGAGGTTGTCCAGCACCGTCATCCCGCGGAAGAGGGCGATGTTCTGGAAGGTCCGCCCCACCCCGCGCTCGGCGATACGGCTGGGGGCCAGCTCGGTGACGTCGGCGCCGTCGAGCACGATGCGGCCAGTATCCGGGTGATAGAAGCCGCTGATCATGTTGAGTAGCGAGGTCTTCCCTGCCCCGTTGGGCCCGATCACCGACAGGAGCTCGCCCTGCTGGACGTCGAGGCTCACGCCGCTGACGGCCTGCACGCCGCCGAATGACTTGGAGACCTCGCGGATCTCGAGCTGGGCGCTCACGAGAGCCACCGCTTCCGACGCCGGTACGATTTCACGTCCCGATAGCTGCGGCGCTGGCCGACACCGGAGAGTCCCAAGTAGAACTCCTTGATGTCCTCGTTCTCGCTGATGGTTCGGCGGTCGCCGTCGAGCACGACCCGCCCGTTTTCCATGACGTAGGCGTACTCGGCGACGCGGAGGGCCATCGCCGCGTTCTGCTCGGCGAGGAGCACCGCGACCTTCTCTTCGCGGTTGAGCCGCGCCACGATCTCGTAGATCTCGGCCACCAGCATAGGCGCCAGCCCCATTGAGGGCTCGTCGAGGAGCATGACCCGGGGACGCGCCATGAGAGCGCGCCCGATCGCCAGCATCTGCTGCTCGCCCCCGGAAATGTAACCGGCGCTGATCCCGCGCCGTTCCACGAGCCGGGGGAAGTACTCATACACCTTTTCGAGATCCTGCTTCATCGCGCGCCCACCCCCCTGGGTGTAGGCGCCGGCGAGGAGGTTCTCCTCCACGCTCAGGTGCTCGAAGACGCGGCGGCCCTCCATGACCTGCACGATGCCGCGCCGGACCACCTCGGATGGGTCGAGCTGCTGGACCGGCGCGCCCAGCAGGTCGATGCTTCCCTTGGTGACCTCCCCCCGCTCGGTGCGGAGGAGCCCGGAGATCGCCTTGAGGGTCGTGCTCTTCCCCGCGCCGTTGGCCCCGAGGAGGGCGACGATGCCCCCCTCGGGGACGGTCAGCGAGACCCCCTTCAACACGAGGATCACGTGGTCGTAGATGACCTCGACGTTGCTCACCGCGACCAGCGCGGTGGCGGTATCGGCCAGAGGCCGGGCCACGCTCATCGGGCGCCCCTACTTCTCCTTCGAACAGTCACGCATCGTGTACTTGAGGTTCTTGCCCTCGGCGATCGCGGCCTCCTCGATCATGGGCCGGACGACGTCGCGCATGGGCTGCACCCAGTCCGAGACGATGTTCCACTTCTTGCCGTCCCACTGCTGGATGAGCACCGGCCCGTTGCCCTCATGGTCCTCGCAGGCCACTTTCACCGGGTGGGTGAACCCCTTCATCCCCAGTTGCTCCAGCCGCTGGTCGGTCATGTTGAGGTTCTCGAAGCCCCAGCGCACTTCCTCGCCCGAAAGCGACTTGTTGCCGAACTTGCCCATCGCGGTCCGGATGGCCTCCACCGCGAACATCGAGTTGACGACACCGCGGTTGTAGAGGGGCTCGCCCATCGCTTCCTTCTTGCCCGCGCCCTTGCCCTTGTCGTAGACGAACTTCGCGATGTCCGCGTGCACCTTGAAATTGGTGCCGGGGGCGTGGAAGGTGGCGCCCTTGTAGCCCCGGGCGCCGTCGCCGGCGGGCACGACGTCGGAGTCGTTGGCCGACCACCAGTTCCCGATGAAGTGATCCATCTTGAACCCGATGGCCGCCGCTTCCTTCACCGCGACCTGGTTCATGACGCCCCAGCCGGACATGAAGATCCAGTCGGGGTTGAGCCGCCGCACCTGCAGCCACGTGGACTTCTGCTCCTGGCCGGGATGGTCCACGGCGAGGAGGTTCAAGTCGAAGCCGTACTTCTTGGCGAGCACCTCGAGGGTGGGGTTGGCTTCCTTGCCGTACGGGCTGTTGTGGTAGATGTGGGCGATCTTCTTGCCCTTGAGCTTCTCGAGCCCGCCCTCCTGCGCGCCGATGTAGCGGATCACCGCGGAGGCCTGGCTCCAGTACGTGGTCGGGAAGCCGAACACCCACGGGAACCACCGTCCGTCAGCGGCCGCCGCCATGCCGTAGCCCATCGAGAACACCACGACCTTGTCCACCGGCGCCTTGGGGATGAGCTGATAGGTGATGCCGGTGGAGTAGGGATTGACGAGCAGGGCGTTCTTCCCCTTGAGCCGCTCGTAGCACTCCACTCCCTGCTTGGTGTCGTACTGGGTCTCGCACTCCTCCCAGGCGAGCTTCACGCCGTTGACGCCACCGTCCCGCTCGTTGACGAGCGTCAGGTAGTCGGACATGCCGTTGGCGATGGGGATCCCGCTGGGCGCGTACGGCCCGGTGCGATAGACGAGGAGCGGGATGAAGGCGCTGCCGCCCTGCGCGAGCACGGCGCCGGCGAGCGGCCCCGCCGCGAGGGCAACGGCAACGAGGACGACCAGCATGGTTCTGAGCTTCATGGAACCCTCCCGGTTAATGAGGAAACGGCCACAGCCGCAGCTTCTCCTTGGTGATCTGCCAGAGCCGCGCGAGCCCCTGCGGCTCCACGATCAGGAAGAAGACGATGAGGCCGCCGAACACCATCAGCTCGACCTGCTTCTGCAATGCTACCGGCATGGCGAGGCCCACCGCGTGCGGCACGTTGGTGAGGAAGATCGGCACCATCACGATGAAGGCGGCCCCGAGGAAGGACCCAAGGATGCTCCCCAGGCCGCCGATGATGACCATGAACAGCACGAGGAACGAGAGGTTGATGTCGAACGCCAAGGTCTCGGCGCTACCGAGGTAGAGAAACACGTACTCGGCCCCCGCCACCCCGCAGTAGAAGGACGAGATGCCGAAGGCGAGGAGCTTGGTGCGCAGAGGCCGCACCCCGATGATCTCGGCGGCGATGTCCCGGTCGCGGATGGCCATCCACGAGCGCCCCACCCGCCCGCGCACGAGATTCTTGGCGAAGAGGGCGAAGAGCACGGCGAAGGCGAGTGCCGCCACGTACCGCGCCTGTGCCGACGCCTGGGGGCCCGTCACCATCACGCCGAAGGTGGTGTGGGGCGGCGCGGTGATGGTGCCGGACGGCGCGTAGTTGGAGAACCACGCCACCTTGTTGAAGAGCCAGACGAGGAAGAACTGGGCGGCCAGGGTGGCCACCGCCAGGTAGAAGCCCTTGATGCGGAGCGACGGGATCCCGAACACGAGCCCGACCCCCGCCGCCACCAGCCCCGCGGCCAGGAACACCACGAGGATGTTCACGTTTGGGAAGGCGGTGGAGAGCTTGAACGCGGCGTACCCGCCCACCGCCATGAAGCCACCGGTACCGAGGGAGATCTGGCCCGCGTAGCCGGTGAGGATGTTGAGTCCGAGCGCGGCGAGCGCATAGATCAGGAACGGGATCAGGATGGCCTGAAGCCAGTACTCGCTGGCCAGCGCGGTCGGGAGCACGAAGGCGGCGGCGAGCAAGGCGAGCACGACCCAGCGGTCCTGGACCACCGGGAACATGGCCTGATCGCTCGCGTAGGTCGTCTTGAACTGCCCGGCTTCGCGGTAGATCACGTCGCTCGCTCCGCTCGCGCACGCATTCTCAGATTTCGCTCGTCTCGCCTTCGGCTGCGCCTCGCACTACACTCGCTCGATGATGCGCTCGCCGAACAGGCCCTGGGGCCGGAAGACGAGGAAGACGAGGGCCAGCGCGTAGGCGAACCAGTTCTCGATCGCGCCGCCCACCAGCGGCCCCCAGTACACCTCGCCGAGCTTCTCGCCGGTGCCGATGATGAGCCCGCCCACGATGGCGCCCGGCACCGAGGTGAAGCCGCCGAGAATCAATACGGGCAGCGCCTTGAGCGCGATCAGGGACAGACTGAACTGTACGCCGCTCTTCGCGCCCCACATGATGCCGGTGGCGAGGGCAACCAGCCCCGCCACCGACCAGACCACCACCCAGATGGTCTTGAGGGGAATGCCAATGCTGAGCGCGGCCTCGTGGTCGTCGGCGACCGCGCGGAGCGCCCGTCCGATGCGCGTGCGCTGGAAGAACACCGCGAGCACGCCTACCAGCACCGCTGCGGTGCCCGCCGCCGACATCTCGAGCTTGTTGATGAGGACGCCCGCCACCTTCACCGATTCGTCGGGGATGCCCACGTCGAGCTTCTTCACGTTCGCGCCCCACAGCATCTCGCCGAAGCCCTCGAGGAAGAAGTTGAGCCCGATGGTGGCCATGAACAGGATGATGGGGGCCTGGTTGACGAGCGGGCGCAGCACCACGCGCTCGATGCCGAAGGCGAGCGCGACCATGACCGCGACGGTCAGCAGGAGGGCCAGCGCCACCGGCACGCCCTTCTCCATGAGCCCCACCAGGGTCAGGGCGGCGAACAGCACCATGACGCCCTGGGCGAAGTTGAACACGCCCGAGGCCTTGAAGATCAGGACGAAGCCCAGGGCGACCAGGGAGTACATCAGCCCGGCGGCGATCCCACCGATCAGCACCTCCACGAAGAACGCGGGCGCGCTCGCCATGTCCAGGAACGGCGCCACCAGCACCGCGTGGAGGAGGCTAAGCATGCGCCACCCCCAGGTACGCATCGATCACCGCGGAGTTCGCGCGCACCTCGTCCGGGGTCCCGTCGGCGATCTTGCGGCCGTAGTCGAGGGCGATCACGTGCTCCGAGATGTCCATGACCACGCTCATGTCGTGCTCGATGAGCGCGATGGTGGTCCCGAACTCGTCGTTGACGCCCAGGATGAAGCGGCACATGTCCTCCTTCTCCTCGAGGTTCATGCCCGCCATGGGCTCGTCGAGAAGGAGGAAGGCCGGCTCGGCGGCGAGGGCGCGCGCGAGCTCCACGCGCTTCTGCAGGCCGTAGGGCAGCCGGCCCGCGGAGGTCTTGCGAATGGCCTGGATCTCCAGGAAGTCGACGATGCGCTCGACGAAGGCCCGATGCTCGAGCTCCTGCCGCTTCGCCGGCCCCCAGTAGAGGCCCTCGAGGAGGAAGCTCCCCCGCATCTTCAGCAGGCGGCCCGTCATGATGTTGTCGAGCACGCTCATGCCCTTGAAGAGCGCCACGTTCTGAAAGGTGCGCGCGATGCCCAGCGCGGCCACGTCGTAGGGCTTGAGGTGGGTGCGGTCCTTGCCGTCGAAGCGGATGTGCCCCTCGTAGGGATGGTAGAAGCCGCTGATCACGTTGAGCAGCGTGGTCTTCCCCGCCCCGTTCGGCCCGATGATGGCGGCGATCTCGCCGCGCCCGATCGTGAGGCCCACGCCCTCCAGCGCCTGCACGGCGCCGAAGCGCACGCTGATCCCGTCCACCTCCAGCAGCGGCGCGCGGCGGACGGCCCCTCGCATCAGGCGCCCGCCACGACGGCGTCGGCGATGCGGACGTCGGCGCGGACGGTGCCGACGCGCCCGTCCTCGTAGGTGACCTGCGCCTCGACGTTGACGTGGGCCACTCCGGAGTAGAGGCCCTCGATCAGGGCCGCGTACTTCTGGGCGATGAAGCCCCGGCGCACCTTGCGCGTCCGGGTGATCTCCTGGTCGTCGGCGTCCAGCTCCTTGTGCAGGAGCAGGAACTTTCGGATCTGCGCCCCCGCCAGCTCGCCGTCCTCGGCGAGGCTCGCGTTCACGCGGCCCACCGCCTCGCGCACCAGCTCGTAGACCTCGGACTTCTGCGCCAGATCCGCATAGGACGTGTAGGCCAGGTTGCGGCGCTCGGCCCAGTTCCCCACCGCGGCGAGATCGATGTTGAGAAGGGCGACCACGAAGGGCCGCCCGTCCCCGACGCACACTGCCTCCTTGATGAAGGGCGAGAACTTGAGCTTGTTCTCGAGGTACTTCGGCGCGAAGAGCGTACCCCCGGAGAGCCGGCCCACGTCGCGCGCGCGGTCGATGATCTTGAGATGCCCATCGCGGTCGACGACGCCCGCGTCACCGGTATGCACCCAGCCGTTCTCGAGGGTCTGGGCGGTGGCCGCCTCGTTCTTGTAGTAGCCACGGAACATCCCCGGGCTCCGAAACAGCACCTCCCCGGACTCCGCGATCCGGATCTCGACCCCAGGAAGCGGCGTGCCCACGGTGTCGAGCTTCACGTCGCCGTTCCGCTGAATGGAGATCAGCGCGCTCGACTCCGTCATCCCGTAGACCTGCTTCACGTTCACCCCGAGTGAGCGGTAGAACTCGAGGAGCTCGGGCCCGATGGCCTCACCCGCGGTGTAGGCAGTACGGATCCGGCGCATCCCGAGATTATCGCGCAGCGGGCCGTAGACGAGCAGCCCGCCCAGGGGGGCCAGGAGCCGGTCGAGGAGGCCGGGCGGCCGGTGGGCGAGTCGCGCCTGCTCGATACGCCGCGCCAGCTCCAGGAACGAACGCACCATCGCACGCTTTGGCGCCCACGCGTCGTCCACGCGGATCATGACCGAGGTGAGGAGATTCTCCCAGATACGGGGCGGCGCGAAGAAGTAGGTCGGCCCGATCTCCCTGAGGTCCTGGAGCACGGTGTCCTGGCTCTCCGGACAATTGATGGCGAAGCCCACCACCACCGACTGCGCGTAGGAGAACAGGTGATCCCCCACCCAGGCCACGGGGAGGTACGCCATCACCTCTTCGTCCGACCGCAGTCCCTCGAGCACCGCCGCGTTGCGCGCGGTGAGGATGAGGTTCCGGTGCGTGAGCATGGTGCCCTTGGGCTGGCCGGTGGTGCCGGACGTGTAGCAGAAGATCGCGACGTCGTCGGCCCGCCCCGCCGCGAGCTCACGTTCGAAGTAACCGGGCTGCTCGCGGTCGAGCGCCTCGCCGCGCGCCTTGAGCTCGGTGAGGCTCAGGAGGCAGGCGTCCGTGTAGTGGCGCAGCCCGCGCGGGTCGTCGTAGATGATGTACTCGAGGCGCGGGCACTGCGCGCGGACGTGCAGGAGCTTGTCGACCTGCTCCTGATCCTCCACCACCGCGAACCGCGCCTCCGCGTGGTCCACGATGAACTGCATCTCCTTCTCGATCGAGTCCTGATACAGCGGCACGGCCACGCCGCCGAGCGCCTGCGTGGCCAGCATCGCCCAGTAGAGCGCTGGACGATTGTCACCCACGATTGCGGTCTTGTCGCCGCGGGCGAAGCCGAGCGTGGCCAGCCCCAGCGCGATCAGGCGCGCTTCCGCCAGGTACTGGCTCCAGGTGTAGGCCTGCCAGATCCCGAGGTCCTTCTCGCGCACCGCGACCTTGCCGCCGAAGCGGCGCGCATTGTCGACGACGAGCTTGGGGAAGGTGTCGAGCGAGGGGTCGAGCGCGTCAGGCGGCGCAGCAGGTGGACGGCCGCCACCCTTCGCGGCTGCGGCCGTCGCGCGTGTCATGCGTCTGCACCGTTGGAGACCTGCGCCATTTCAGGTGGGGCGATTCCTCTATCAGACCCCTGAAGTTGCGAGAGTGTAGCCGACGCCCCTAGGGCTGTCAAGGGGGTTTGGTCGGTTCTACAAGGGTTTACGGCCCTCCAAGCCCTCCCTTGGCGCCCGTGAGCCAGGCCAGATCCCGGGCCGAAGGGCGCCGCGCCAGGCGCCGTTCCAGGAGCCGGGCGGCGTTCACCCCCCGGCCGGCGCGCAAGTATGCTTGGATCAGGGTTTCCTCGAAGATGTCTCGCTGCGCGTGGCTCCCACCGAGACGAATCACCCCGTCGGCCACCGGCTCGATGTGCCGGATCGCCCCCGCGTAGTCGCCGGCCGCGAAGGCGCCCAGCCCCTCGGCGAGCGCCGCGGGGACCGGCCCCGATGGAAGGCGGCCCGCCTCGTCAGCCTCGCGGAACGCCTCGATCAGCTTCGCCAGCGCTACCCGATCGCCGTGGCCGGCGTAGGCGAGCGCCGTGTGGATGTCGGCAAAGGCCACGCCGGGGCGCGGGAAGGCCCGCGCGGCGAAGTCGCGCACCGGCCCCCACCGTGCTGGCGCGGGGGGCGCCCCGTAGAGACCCAGCCGCCAGAGGAATGCCGCGGAGTCAGTGAGCGTGTTGAGCGGCGGCGCGATCGAGGCGCCTGGCGCGATAGCGTCCTCATAGACGCGGAGCGCGGCCTCGACGTCGTCGCGTCCGAGCTCGAACAGCGCGAGATGCCACGAGAGATGGCAGTGGAGCGGCGTCGCGCGCTCGTAGGTCGGCAACCAGCCCTCCAGGAAGCGCGCGCCCTCGTCCCCCGCCCCCGTCTCGTAGAAGATGTGTGACATCCCGTGCGCCGCGTTCGCGCTGCGCGGCTGTGCGGCGAGCGCGCGCTCCATCAGCGTCCGCGCCTCCACGGGCCGGCGCGCCTCGTTGAAGGCCCAGCCGTGCGCGAAGGCGAACCACCAGTCGTCGCCGTAGTGGGGCGCGAGCTCGTCGAGCAGCGCCAGCAGCAGGGCGTTGTGATCCGAACGCCCGCCGAACGCGATGAGGCCGAAGGCGCCCACCGCCAGGCTCAGCACGAGGGCGTCGCGCGGGAACTCGGCCACGTGGGCGCGCACCGCGGCGAGCGCGCCCGGGGCGTTCCCGTCCAGGAGCGCGCCGATGGCCGCCACGTGCTGCTGCTCGCGGCGCGAGAGCCCACCGGTAAGCGCGCGCGCTCGGGCTGCCGCAGCCTGCGCCTCGGGGATGCGCCCGTGAACCTGCAGAGTGCGCGCGAGGCCGATCGCCGCCAGTGCGAAACCCGGATCCGCGGCCAGCGCCTCCTCGAAGGCCCGATCCGCGCCGTGCGCGGCGAGGAGGATGCGGTCCACGCCCGCGCGATAGGCTTCCACCGCGCGCGGCGACGTTGATGTCAGCGGGAGCCCGTATCGATCTTCCACGCGGCTTTCTCTCCCCAAGCCTACCCAACCGCGCTATCTTCGGCCATGGACATTCGCAGAGCGTCGGAAGCGGATTTCGAAGGCGTGTGGTCCATCTTTCAGGCCGTCGTCGCCACCGGCGATACCTACGCTTTCTCGCCCACGAGCAGCCGCGAGGAATGTCACGCCTACTGGCTTGGTCCCGGCGTGACGTCGTTCGTGGCGACCGAAGGTCCCCGCATTCTCGGCATGTACAAGCTCCGAGCGAACGCGCGCGACCTCGGCTCGCACGTGGCGAATGCCTCGTTCATGGTCGGTCCTGCGGCGCAGGGCAAGGGGGCTGGCAAGGCCATGGGCCAGCATTGCCTCGCGGAAGCGCGAAAGGCCGGCTATCTGGCCATGCAATTCAACTTCGTGGTGAGCACGAACACGGGCGCCGTCTCACTGTGGAAGAAGCTGGGCTTCTCCATCGTGGGCACGCTACCGAAGGCGTTCAACCATCAGCGGCTCGGTTATGTCGATGCCTACGTCATGCATCGGTTCCTGAACGACGGCTAGCCCTTCCCCGCCTTCCATCCCTGCACGATGCCGCGCGCCTCGAGATCGCGGCGCTCGGCCTCGGTGTAGCCCAGCTCGACGAGAATGTCGGCCGTGTCCTGACCGAGGATGGGCGCGGCCTTGTCCACCGCGCCGGGCGTGTCGGAGAGCTTCACCGGGATGCCGAGCGCCTTGATGGGACCGGCGCCGGGGTGGATCAGGTCCACGACCATCTTGCGGGCGAGCGTCTGAGGATCGGCGAGCGCTTCGGCGTAGTCGTTGATGGGCCCGGCGGGCACGCCCTCCTTGTCGAGACGCTCCAGCCAGAACGCTCGCGGCTCGGTCACGGTCGTCTTCTCGATCTCGAGGATGAGGGCCTTGCGATGCTCGCGCCGCCCGGCGCCGGTGGCGAAGCGAGCGTCCTCGCCCAGGTCGGCGCGGCCGATCGCCCGGCAGAATCCGTCGTAGAGGCGGTCGTTGTTGGCGCCCACGGTGAAGTAGCCGTCGGCCGCCTTCAGGGCCTGATACGGGGCCGAGAGGCGGTGGGCGGAGCCCAGCGCCTTCGGGGTCTCGCCGGTCACCCAGTACTCGGTGGCCTCCCACACCGTGAGCGCCATCGCCGCTTCGAGCAGGGAGGTATCGACGAGCTGCCCCTGCCCCGTCCGCTCCCGGTACTCGAGTGCGCAGAGAATCCCGTAGGCGGAAAAGAGGCCGGCAGCCAGGTCGGAGAGGGGCACACCGGACTTGGCGGGCGCGCCGTCCTCGTCGCCGGTGACGCTGATCACCCCGCTCATGCCCTGGGCGATGAGATCGTAGCCACCCCGCGGCGCATACGGACCCGTTCCGCCGAAGCCACTTACGGCGCAGTAGATGAGCCGCGGGTTCACCTCGCTGAGCGCCGCGTAGCCCAGGCCCAGCCGCTCCGCGACGCCGGGCCGGTAATTCTGCACGAACACATCCGCGGTCTTGACTAACCGCCTGACCAATTCCACCCCAGCCGGCTGCTTGAGATCCACCGCGAGGTCGCGCTTGCCGCGATTCATGGTCATGAAGGTCGCGCTGTGGCCGCGCTTGTGAACCGCGCCCAGGTGGCGGGTGGGCTCCCCCTCGCCCGGAGGCTCCAGCTTGATGACGTCGGCGCCGAGGTCGGCCAGGTTCATCGTGCAGTAGGGCGCCGCCATCGCCTGCGTGAAGTCGATGACGCGGAGGCCGTGCAGCGGCTTCATCGTGTCAGGACCTCGCTCGCTCCGCTCGCGCAGGCATCATGTATCCGCTCGGCTCGCCTTCGGCTGCGCCTCGCCCGCTCGCTCCGCTCGCGCAGGCATCATGTATCCGCTCGGCTCGCCTTCGGCTGCGCCTCGCCAATCAACTGCCTTTCTGGTCGCGCACGTCCCAGACGCCGCGGTAGTCGCGGTGCCAGAGGTCGACGTACTCGATGGCGTTCTTGCGGATGTCGGCCAGCTCATCGTCCGACATCTTGCGGATGGGCTTGGCGGGCACGCCCATCACGAGCCACCCCGCGGGCACCACTTTCCCCTGCGGAACCACCGCGCCCGCGCCGACCTGGGCATTCTCCTCCACCACCGCGCCGGTCAGCACCACCGCCCCGATGCCGATGCGCACGTTGTCCATGATCGTGCACGCATGCACCACGCAGCGGTGCCCGATGGTCACGCCGGCGCCCACGATGCAGGGGAACTCCGGCGTGACGTGGAGCACGGAATTGTCCTGCACGTTGGAGTTCTTGCCGAGACGCACGTAGTTGTCCTGGTCGCCGCGGAGAATGCTGAACGGCCAGACGCTGGCCCCCTCGTCGATGGTGACGTCGCCGATGACCTGGGCGGCGATGTCGACGAAGGCACCGGAGTGCACCTTCGGAGTGCGCCCGGGAACGGAGCGGATCACGTGATCTTTCGCGCGTGGAGGGAGGCGATGTCGGATGGGGCATAGCCGAGGCCCCCGAGCACCGTGTCGGTGTCGGCGCCCAGCAAGGGGGCGGCGGCGCGGAGCGTCGCGGGCGAGCGCGAGAGCTTCACGGGATTGCCGAGCGCCTTCACGCGGCCGGCCTGCGGATGGTCGAGCTCCTGCACCATGCCGCGCGCCTGGGCGTGGGGATCGGCCTGGGCTTCGGGAATGCTGTAGATCGGTCCCGCGGGAATGCCGGCGGCCTCGCACCTCGCCAGCCAGTGGGCGCGCGTCTCCTTCCTCGTGGCGACCTCGATCTCCTTCTCGAGGGCGGGGCGATTCTTCACGCGGTCCCCCACGCCCTTGAAGCGCGGGTCCTGCGTCAGCTCGGGGCGGCCGATCAGCCCCGCGAAGATGGGCCAGAGCTTGGGATTGGCGGCGCCCACCGTGAAGTAGCCGTCGCTCGCGCGGAAGGCCTGGTAGGGCGCGTTCAGCCGATGCGCGGTGCCCAGGCGCTTGGGGATCTCGCCCGTGTACCAGTACTCCGTCGCCTCCCAGGCCGAGAGCGCGAGCGCGGCCTCGTAGAGCGAGGTGTCCACGCGCTGCCCCCGTCCGGTGATGCGACGCGCGCGAAGCGCGGCGAGAATGCCCAGCAGCGCGAAGAGCCCGGCGCCGAGATCGGCGATGGGCACGCCCACCTTCACGGGCGGTCCCCCGTCGCTGCCGGTGGCGCTCATGATGCCGGCCATGCCCTGCGCGATCAGATCGTAGCCGCCGCGCGAGGCGTACGGGCCCGTCTGGCCGAAGCCGGACACCGAGCAGTAGATCAACCGTGGATTGACGGCGGCCAGCGTGTCGTAGTCCACGCCCAGCCGCGCCGCCACGCCGGGGCGATAGTTCTCGACGAGCACGTCCGCGGTGGCGACGAGGCGCTTGAGCACGGCCACGCCGTCCGGCTGCTTCAGGTCCAGCGTGATGCCCTTCTTGCCGCGGTTTACGGCGAGGAACGAGGCGCCGACGCCGGGCGCGACCTCCAGGCCCACGTGACGCGCGTGCTCGCCCTCGGGGGGCTCGACCTTGATGACCTCCGCGCCCATGTCGGCGAGCAGCATGCTCGCGAAGGGGCCCGCCATCACCTGGGTCTGATCGATCACGCGAATCCCGTCGAGGGCGCCCGCCATGGCGAGGCGTAGGCTAGCACGTTTCCGCGAGCGGGTGATATTCTCCGGCCACCACCGCATTCGAGGAGGCACCCGTGAGCACCCCCGGCACAAATCAGGACGCGCTCGTCACGCGTGATGGGCCCATCATGACCCTCACGTTCAACCGGCCGCAGACGCGCAACGCGATGACGTGGGCGATGTACGACCGCCTGCTCGAGGCCTGCGAGGAGGTGGACGCCGACGACTCGATTCGCGTCCTCGTGCTCCGCGGCGCGGGCGGCAAGGCCTTCGTCGCCGGCACCGACATCAGCCAGTTCAAAGTGTTCGAGACGGCCGAGGACGGGCTCGCCTACGAGCGCGACGGCGCCGCCCGCTCCGCGCGGCTCGAGCGCGTGAAGAAGCCGGTGATCGCGCAGATCCAGGGCTTCGCGGTGGGCGGCGGCTTCAACCTCACCGCGTGCTGCGACCTCCGCATCGCCACCCCCGAGGCCAGGTTCGGCGCGCCCATCGCGCGCACGCTGGGCAACTGCCTCTCCATGGAGACCTACACGCGCTTCGTGGACCTCCTGGGCCCGTCCATCGTGAAGGACCTGATCTTCCGCGCCCGCTTCCTCACCGCCGCCGAGGCCCACGCCGCGGGGTACGTGCACGAGATCGTCGCGCCCGAGGAGATCGAGGCCCGCGTGAAGGCCATCGCGCTCGAGCTGGCGGAGCACGCGCCCATCACGCTGCAGGTCACCAAGGAGGCGCTGCGCCGCATCCGTGACCACCGCGGCGTGCCCGACGGCGACGACCTGATCGCCCGCACCTACACCAGCGCCGACTTCCGGGAGGGCGCCGCCGCCTTCGTCGAGAAGCGGAAGCCGCGCTGGACGGGTAAGTAAGGATCGCGCTACGGTAGCGGCATTCCTCCATCACCCCGCTCCAGTGAGGATCCCGGCATGAAGAAGACGGCTTCCATCGAGAGCACCGCCGACGCCTATCTCGAGCTGCTGGCCGCGCGCGGCGTGGACTTTCTCTTCGCCAACGCGGGCACGGACTTCGCCCCGCTCATCGAGGCCTACGCGCGGCGGCAGGCCAACGGCCTCGCCTGCCCCAAACCCATCACGGTGCCCCACGAGATCCCCGCGGTGGCGATGGCCCACGGCCACGCCATGGTGTCGGGGAAACCGCAGGCGGTGATGGTGCACGTCATCGTGGGCGCGGCCAATGCGCTGGGCGGCATCATCAACGCTGCGCGCTCGCAGGTGCCCATCCTCTTCACGGCCGGTCGCACGCCCATTACCGAGGCGGGCATGGCGGGAAGCCGCGATCGCCCGATCCACTGGGCGCAGGAGGCCTTCGACCAGGGCGGTCTCGCCCGGGAGTTCGTGAAGTGGGACTACGAGCTGCGCAACTTCGTCCAGCTCGAGACGGTGGTGGATCGCGCGCTGGCCATCGCGCGCAGCGAGCCGGCGGGCCCGGTCTACCTCACGCTGCCGCGTGAAGTCCTGGCCGAGCATCACGAGAGCTTCGAGTACGCCGACCCGTCCGCGCTGGCGCCCAACGGGCCCACCGTGGCCGGACCCGAGGAGATCGCCACCACCGCGCGGCTCCTGGCGGGCGCGCGCAGCCCCATCATCCTGACCAAGGCGGGCGGCCGTGATCCGCGCGCGGTGCCCGCGCTGGTCGCGCTCGCGGAGACCCTCGGCGCGCCCGTATTCGAGGACTCCTTCCGCACGTATCTGAACTTCCCCCAGGATCATCCGTTGCACACCGGGTTCGATCCCGGCCCGCATCTGGCCACCGCCGACGTGGTGCTGGTGGTCGAGGCCGACGCGCCCTGGTTCCCCGCGCTGCGCCAGCCTGGGCCCCAGGCCAGGATCATCCAGATCGGCCAGGACCCGCTCTACTCGCGCTATCCCGTGCGCGGCTTCCCCACCGACGGCGCGCTCGCCGGCGCCCCGCGGCTCACGCTCGCCGCGCTGGCCGCCGCGGTCAAGCCATTGGTGGACGCGAAGGTCGTGGCGGAGCGGCGCAAGAAGTGGGAAGGCGAGGCCGCCCAGAATCGCACCGTGGTAGAAAAACGGGCCAATGCCGTGAGCAAGGATTCGCCCATCGACATGGCCTGGGCTTCGAAGTGCGTGGCCGACTGCGTGGACGACGACACCATCGTGGTGAACGAGTACGATCTCGACTCCTCCCAGACCCGCATGCGGGTGCCAGGCTCCTACTTCGCCTCCTCCCCGGCGGGTGGGCTCGGCTGGGCGCTGGGCGCGGCGCTTGGCGCCCGGCTCGCCGCCCCGGGCAAGACCGTGATCTCCTGCATGGGCGATGGCACCTACATCTTCGGCAGCCCCACCGCCAGCCACTGGGTGTCCCGCGCCTATCAGATTCCCGCGCTCTTCGTGATCTTCAACAACCGCGCGTGGAACGCGGTGAAGCGCTCCGTGGCCTCCCTTGCCAAGGATGGCTGGGCCATGCGGGCCGAGACCATGCCGCTCTATCAGCTCGATCCCGCGCCGGACTACGAGATGGTCTGCCGGGCCTCGGGGGGCTGGGGCGAAAAGGTCGAAGATCCGGGGGCTTTGCCAGGGGTGCTGAAGAAGGCGCTGGATGTGGTGCGGAACGGGAAGCGTCAGGCCCTGGTGAACATCATCTGCAAGAAGCCGTAGGCGGAGAGGCGGGCTTGGTGCGGCGGCTCTCCCATCACTGGATGACTTCGTCTGCCTGCGCCAGGACCGATGGCCGGCGGTTCAGCATGGCGCCGATGAAGCCTAGATGCCCTGGCGTCACTCATTCTGATGCCGCGGCCGCGGCATGAACGAGCTCGGCCACCCACTTTGGGATCTGCACCGCTGGTGGGTTGGGTATCTGGCCACAGGGCTCGGGGACATCCGCCGAGTCGATGAGCCGCTCTGACTGAACGTCTCTGAGCTCGTAGTGAACCGAGCAGCCAAAGTGAACCGGCTCCTGTCCGAACGCCACGCGCGTTCCGCCATCGACGAACTGCCACTTGAAGATCGGGAGTCCGATGCCGGTTAACCGATGCACCTTCCCATTGGCGTAGATGACGAGCTGAAGCGGGATGTCGTACGAGGTGCAGCAATTCTTGAATTCGGCTTGCGCACCCACTGCGGTCCGACCGGTTGAGATGATCGGGTTCGCGAACGCTGTCTGGTCGCTTTCTCTTCGCACGACGATCGTCCTGTGATCGGACGTGGTGATGACCAGACTACCCTCTGCATCGATCGCCACAGACTCGTAGGTCTCAACACGCCGCGCGTCAGCCGCTCGTGGCTGCGCCGGCGCACCTGCCGGCAGGAACAACAGCGCGAGGACTGCGTACACCACAGCACCCAGAGCCCTGTTCGTCGCCAAGGCGTTTTCCATCCCGTCGAGAATACTCTGCTTTCCTGAATCGTGAGCGCGGGTGGTGTGGCGCGAGGCCGGGCTGGACGGCCAGGCGAATAGCGGCGGCAATTCGGCGGATCGGCCCGGTGGAAACAGAGTAAAATTCGCGCGATCGAGGCGGAGGGGTCAACCATCTGCAAGCAGCCGTGAGGAGACGACCATGAGGATCCTCGCCACCGGACCGAGCGGCCCCCCCGAGGAGCTGGAGGCGCTGCGGACCGCCGGCCACGAGCTCGTGATCGGCCGGCCCCTCGACATGCCCGGACGTCGCGCCTACACCACCACCGAGCTGATCGAAGCGTGCCGGGACGTCGAGGTCGTCCTGGCCTCGCACCTGGAAACCATCTCCGCCGCCGTGCTGGGCGCGGCCCCGCGCCTCCGCTTGGTCATCGTGCCCTTCATCGGGACGGACAAGATCGACATCGCGGCCGCCTCGCGCCTGGGCATTCTCGTGGCCAACAGCCCGACGCCGGAGAACTTCGTCGCGGTCGCCGAGGCCACGATCGGCGTCACCCTGATGCTGCTCAAGCGCATCAAGCACAACGAGGCCAAGTTGCGTCACGGCGAGTGGGCCAAGCGTGAAGATCGGGGCGACTTCCTCTTCGGCAAGACGGTGGGCCTGATCGGCCTCGGCCGCATCGGCACCCACGTGTCGCGGCGCCTCGCGGGCTGGGACGTGCGGCTGCTCGCCTCCGACCCTTACGTGCCCCCCGCACGGGCGGCCCGGCTCGGGGTCACGCTGGTGGACCTGCCCACCCTGCTCGCGGAGTCGGACATCGTGTCGCTCCACTGCACGCTCACCGACGAGACCCGCGCGATCGTGGGCGAGAAGGAGCTGCGGCGCATGAAGCTGACCGCGCTCCTCATCAACACCGCGCGCGGCGAGGTGGTGGACGAGGAGGCGGTGGCCCGTGCCCTCAACGAGGGCTGGATCGCGGGGGCCGCGGTGGACGCCTTCGCGAAGGAGCCCCTGCCCCCCGACCACTGCTATCGGACCGTTGACCCCGAGCGGCTGATCCTCACGCCGCACAACATCGCCCACAGCGAGGCGGGCCGCCGCGCCAACCTGCGCCTCGCCCTGGATCAGGTCCTCGCGGTGGGGCGCGGCGAGGCGCCCGAGCACACCGTCAACCCCGATGCGGTCCCCCGCTGGAGAGGTAAGCGATGAGCGCGTTCACGATCCTCGACGCCGACGGCCACGTGACCGAGTCGCAGGAGCAGGTGTCCAAGTACCTCGACGACCGGCACAAGCGCCGCCCGCAGACCTTCTCCTTCTATCCCTGGGACGGCTGGGACCGGCGCCTGCTGGGCACGCTGGGGGACGCCGCGGGCAATGCGGAGGCCTGGCTCCGCGCGCTCGACAAGGGCGGGATGGAGCTGACCGTCCTCTACCCGACGCTCGGGCTCTTCATGAGCTTTCTGCGCGACAAGGACTGGGCGGTGGCGCTCTGCAAGGCCTACAACACGATGCTCCACGAGGAGTTCGTGAAGGTGAGCCCGCGGCTGAAGGCGGTGGCGCTTCTGCCCGTACAGGAGCCGGCCGCGTGCGCCCCCGAGCTACGCCGCGCGGTGAAGGAGCTGGGCCTGTCGGGCGGCATGCTCCCCGCCGACGGCACGCATCTACTCGGCGATGCCGCCTATGATCCCGTCTACGCGGAGGCGGAGCGGCTCGGCGTACCGCTCGGCATCCACGCCTCCGGCTCCCACCTCGGCGGGGCGGGCGTCGACATGTTCCCGCGCTTCATACAGGCGCACACGTGCTCGCATGCCTTCGGCCAGATGCGTCAGATCACCTCGATGATCTTCGAGGGTGTGCCCGAGCGCTTCCCGAAGCTCAAGATCGCCTATCTCGAGGCCGGGTGCGGCTGGGCGCCCTACTGGATGGAGCGCATGGACGACGAGTACGCCAAGCGCGCGGTGGAGGCCCCGGTGCTGAAGAAAGAGCCCAGCGCCTACTGCCGGAGCGGCAACATCTTCTTCTCCTGCGAGGCGGACGAGTGGCTGCTGCCCCAGGCGCTCAAGCTCGTCGGCGAGAACCAGATCGTCTACGCCTCCGACTTCCCCCACTGGGACAACTCCTACCCCGGCTCGATCGACGAGATCCGCATGCGCGGCGACATGACCGACGCCCAGAAGCAGAAGGTCCTGGGCGACAACTGCCGGCGGCTCTACGGGCTCGCATGACGCGACCGCTCCCGGCACGGACCGTCGGCGTCACGGCGGCCCTGACCTTCGCGCTCGTGCTGACCTTGCCAGCCCTCGCGCAGCCCGTCGCGAGGACGTACCGGATCGGATGGCTCAGCACCTTCTCGCATCCCATGCTCGAGCCCTTTCGTGAAGGACTGCGCGCCCACGGGTACGTGGAAGGACAGAACCTCGTCATCGAGCAGCGCTACGCTGACGGCAAGCTCGAGCGCCTCCCGTCACTTGCCGACCAGCTCGTTCTCCTCCGGCTCGACGTGCTGGTGGTATCGGGGCGCGCCACGACCATGGCAGCGCGAGATCACGCCAGCCGTGTCCCGATCGTCTTCGTCACCGGCGACCCCGTGGCCGACGGCGTGGTGACGAACCTCGCCAGGCCGGGCGGAAATATGACGGGAATGGCGCTCATGACGCACGAGATCGCTGCCAAGTGGGTCGAGCTGGCACGCGACGCGCTGGGCGCAAGCCGGATCGGCATCGTCGCCGATCCTGGTGGGGGCAAGGCGCAGCGGCTCAGCGCCGAGCAGGCCGCGCGTCAGCTGGGCCTCGAGTGGCACATCCTGGAAGTGGGAACGGAGGACGGCATCGAGCGCGCCTTCCAGGCGGCGGCGCGGCGCCGCGTCCAGGCGCTCATCTTCCTCTCGTCTCCATTCTTCGCACGCGAGCGTTCGCGTCTCGTCGGAGCGGCCGCCCGGCACCGGCAGCCCGTCATCTACGAGCATCGGGACTTCGTGGACAGCGGCGGCCTCATGTCCTACGGCCCAAACGTGCGTGACGTCTTCCGGCGAGCCGCCGCTCAGGTCGACAAGATTCTCAAGGGCGCCCAGGCCGGAGACCTCCCCGTCGAGCAGCCCACCAAGCTCGAGCTCGTGATCAATCTGAAGGCAGCCCGCCCACTCGGCCTCACGTTCCCCCAGTCGGTGCTTGTCAGAGCCGACGCCGTGCTCCAGTGACACGGCCGGCCTGCACCTAAGCGAGGCGCAGATGGCTCAGGACCTTCGCAGCTACCTGGACGCGGTGAAGACGCGCAAGGGGGACGACGTGCAGGTCGTCACCCAGGAAGTGGACCCCGCCTTCGAGATCACGGCGATCGTGGTGAAACTCGAGCGGGAGCTCAAGCGCCGGCCCGTGCTGCTGTTCGAGAAGGTCAAGGGCACGCGCTTCCCCGTGCTGACGAATCTCCACGCGAGCCGCTCCCGCCTCGCCGCGGCCATGCGCTGCGCGCCGGACGCGATGCTGAAAACGTATCTCGCCGCCATGGACAAGCCCATTCCGCCGAAGGTGGTGGGGACCGGGCCCGTGAAGGATGTCGTGCTCACGGGCGACCGGATCGATCTTCACGATCTCCCCCAGATCGTCCATCACGAAGGGGATGCGGGCGTCTACCTCACCTCGGCGATCTCGTTCGCCAAGGATCCCGCCGGCGAGACGTGGAACTGCGCCTACAACCGCCTCATGATCAAGGGGCGCGACACCACGTCCATCCACCTCACGCTGGGGAAGCATCTCTGGGAGTTCTCCAAGATCGCCGAGGCGCGCGGCGAGGCGCTGCCGGTCGCCTTCGCCATCGGCGTCCACCCAGCGATCGCCCTGGGCTCGCTCGCCATCGGGTCCATCGACGAGGACGAGCGGGCCATCATGGGCGCGCTCCTCGGCGAGCCACTGGAGCTCGTGAAGTGCGAGACCTCCGACGTGCTGGCTCCCGCGCACGCGGAGATGATCATCGAGGCGGAGATCCTGCCGGGGGCGCGCACGCCGGAGGGGCCGTTCGGGGAGTTCACCGGCTACAGCCTGGGGCAGCGCGACCGCGAGGTCGTGAAGGTGAATGCCATCACCCACCGCGCCGGCGCCTGGTTCCAGGACATCACGGTGGCGCACCTCGATCACATGCTGCTCTCCACCATCCCGATGGAGGCGAATCTCTACCGCGCCGTCCGGGCCATGGTGCCCTCGGTGAAGGCGGTGCGCGTGCCCGGGCCCTTCACCTGCTACGTCTCGATCGAGCAGCGCCTCCCCGGCCAGGCCAAGAACGCCATCCTCGCCGTGCTCGGCGCGGACCTCTACATGAAGCGGGTGGTGGTGGTCGATCACGACGTGGACGTGTTCGACGATCGCCAGGTGAACTGGGCGCTCGCCACGCGCTGCCAGCCCGACCGCGATATCACCGTGATCACCCACGCCCGCGGCTCGGACCTCGACCCCTCCACCAAGGAGGACGGCTACTCGGCGAAGTGGGGCGTGGACGCGACGGCCAAGCCCTCGCTCGCCGCCTACACGCCGCGCCACCGCGTGCCGCCCGAGGTGGCGCAGCGGCTCGACCTCAAGGCCTTCGGGCTGTAGCGGACGCGCCAGCGCGTGGCGGTGATGAAGGTGCCCGGCGTGCTCGCCGCACTGACGGAGGCGGCCCGCGCCCGGCCCGACGACGACGCCCTGTTCGAGGCCGACCGCGTGCTCACCTGGCGCGGGCTGGCGCGGCGCGCGGGCGGCGTGGGGCGCCGGCTGGCCGCCGATGGCATCGGTCCGGGCGACCGCGTGGCCATCACGCTGCCCAACGGCTGGCGATTCGCGGTCGCGCTGCTCGGCGCGCTCGGCACGGGCGCGACCGTGACCCCGCTCAACCCGGCGCTGTCGCCGGACGAGCGCGCGCGCACGCTGGCCGATCTCCGGCCGCGGCTCACCCTCGACACGGTGGGCGAGGGGCAGGGCGAGATGGAGGAATGGGCACGCCCGGTCGATCCGGCATCCGCCGCCCTCATCCTCTACACCTCGGGGAGCACCGGGCGGCCCAAGGGGGCGGTGCTGTCGCATGGCGCGCTCGACGCCGCGCTGGAGTCGTGGGCCGGGCCCGTGATGGCGCTGACGACGGCAGACTGTGTGCTCGCCGCCCTGCCGCTGTCGCATTCCTTCGGGATCAACGGAGCCCTGCTCGCGCCGCTGCTGGCGGGGGCCCGCGTGGCCGTCGTCGAGTCCTTCGCGCCGCCCGCCGTGCTCGCCGCCATCGCCCGGCATCGCGTCACCGTGCTGCCTGCTGTCGCCACGATGTTCCGGCGTCTTCTCGAGGCGCCCGCGCTCGCCGAGACGGACCTCGCGAGCCTGCGCCACGGCCTGTCCGGCGCGGCCCCCTGCCCCTGGGAGCTGGCGGAGGCGTGGCAGCGGCGCACCGGCGTGCGTATCCTGCGCGGCTACGGCATGACCGAGCTGTTCCGCCCGATCTCGTTCCTGGCCGGCGACGCGCGAGAGATTCCGGACTCCATCGGCCGCGCCGTGCCCGGCGTGGAGCTGCGGGTGGTCGACGACGAACACCGCGCGCTCGCCCCGGGGATGACGGGCGAGCTCTGGATCCGCACGCCCGCCGCCATGGACGGCTATCTGGAGAATCCGGAGGAGACCCGCGCCGTGCTCGTCGACGGCTGGTTCCGCACCGGCGATCTGGCCACGATCTCGCCCGACGGGTTCGTGACCATCGTGGGCCGCAAGAAGGAGCTGATCCTGCGCGGCGGCTACTCGGTGGTGCCCGGTGAGGTGGAGGCGGCGCTGCTGGATCATCCCGCGGTGGCCGAGGCCGCGGTCATCGGGGTCCCCCACGCCGACCTGGGTGAAGAGGTCGCGGCCTTCGTGACGCTGCGGGCCGGCGCCAGCGCCGATCCCGGGGAGCTCATCGCTCACTGCCGGGCGCGCCTGGCGGGCTACAAGTACCCGCGGCGCGTCACCGTGGTCGCGGCACTCCCCAAGAGCAGCACGGGCAAGGTGCTGAAGGGACAGCTGACCGCCGAGGTCCGCTGACTACTTCGGCTTGCGGGTGATGGGCCGGGTGGCTAGCACCCGGGGCCAGTGTCGCCGCCCGGGGTGAGGCGGCGCTCGATCTCGTCGAGAAACGGCGCCTGGCTCTTGAGGATGCGCCGCCGCGCTTCGTCCAGCGTGAACCACGCCGCGCGATCGATCTCCGGGAATTCCTGCTGGCGGGCCGACCGCGGGGGCCATTCCATGGAGAACGTCACGCTCCGGATGGCGCCTGCGTCGAGATCGCCGCGCATCGCCCATGCATGGACGAGCTTGCCGCCCGCCTGGCGCCGGGGCGTCAAGGCCATGGCCTCCCCGCCCGGCGGCGGAAACCCCGTCTCCTCCTCGAACTCGCGCCGCGCCGCCGCGAGAGGATCCTCGCCTTCGGCGATCTCACCCTTGGGAATGGTCCAGGCGCCGGCGTCCTTCTTCGCCCAGTAGGGTCCGCCGGGATGCGCCAGAAGCACCTCGAGCCGTCCCGCGCGCTCGCGAAAGAGCAGGACCCCGGCGCTCACCTTCACGACGTTCCGACTCACCCCCGCGGGAGCTGGAACGCGGGCAGCTGCCAGCGGAAGAAGATGGCAAGGAGCCGCAGCGCAGCCACGGCAACGACGCCGGCGACCACGGCACCAGTCCGACCGGCCCCCATCGCCTGCAGCACCAGATAGAGCGCGATACCCGCGATCGCGGCCGTCGCGTAGATCTCGCCCCGGCGCAGAATCAGCGGAACCTGCGCGGTGAGCACGTCGCGGAGCACCCCGCCCGCGACCCCGGTCATGGTCCCCATCAGCACGACGATAATCGGTGATAACCCTGCGCTCTCCGCAATCTGGGCGCCCACGATGGCGAAGAGGGCAAGGCCCAGTGCGTCCGCCACCAGGACCGACCGTTCGAACGGCGGGAACACGCGAGCGAAGAGCACGGTCCCCAGCGCGGCCGCCGTGATCACGATCAGGTAGGTCGGGTCCTGGATCCAGAAGATCGGGTGGCGGTTCAGGAGAAGATCGCGCACGGTGCCGCCGCCGATCGCGGTGAAGGAGGCGATCACGACCACGCCGAGCAGGTCAAGCCCCGCCCGGCCGGCGGCGATCGCGCCGCTGATCGCGAACACGGCGACCCCGGCGAGGTCCAGCCAGTGCAGCATCAGAGCGGACGGCGAATCAGCCGGGCCAGCTCGCCGACCACTCCCCGCCTGAAGGTCAGAACGCACACGACGAAGATCGCGCCCTGCACGACCGTCACCCAGGCGCCGAGCTGAGCGAGATAGTTCTCGAGCGCGATCACGATGAAGGCGCCGACCACCGGCCCGAACACCGTGCCGAGACCGCCCAGGAGGGTCATCAGCACCACCTCGCCGGACATGGTCCAGTGCACGTCGGTCAGCGACGCGAGCTGGAACACGAGGACCTTGGTGCCCCCGGCCAGGCCCACCAGCGCGGTGGAGAGCACGAAGGCGATCAGCTTGTAATGGTCGGCCTTGTAGCCGAGCGACAGGGCCCGGGGCTCGTTCTCGCGGATGGCCTTGAGCACCTGACCGAACGGCGAGTGAATGGCGCGGTAGATCACGAGGAAGCCGAGGAGGAAGACGGCCAGGACCACGAAGTAGAGCGTGAAGGTCTGGTTGAGGTCGAGCAGGCCGAACAGGCGCCCGCGAGGAACGCCCTGAATCCCATCCTCGCCGTGGGTGAACGGCGCCTGGACGCAGAAGAAGAAGATCATCTGGGCCAGGGCGAGCGTGGTCATGGCGAAGTAGATGCCCTGGCGCCGGATGGCGATAACCCCGATGAGGAGACCGAGCACCGCCGCCACCACCACGCCGGCGGCGAGGGCGGCCTCGGGCGGCCAGCCCCAGACCTTCGCCACATGCGCGGTGGCATAGCCCGCCGAGCCCAGGTACGCGGCGTGGCCGAACGAGAGCAGGCCCACGTAGCCGAGAAGGAGGTTGAAGGCGCAGGCGAAGAGGCCGAAGCAGAGCGCTTTCATGAGGAACACCGGATAGACAACGAACGGCGCCACCACGAAGAAGAGCACCATCAGCGCGAAGGCGACCGCCTGATGACGCGGGCGGACGCGCGCCATCTACTGCGCCCGCCCGAAGAGGCCGGCGGGCTTCACCAGCAGCACGAGCGCCATGATCACGAAGATGACGGTGTTCGACGCCTCCGGGTAGAAGACCTTGGTGAGCCCTTCGATGATGCCGAGGCCGAACCCCGTGATGATCGACCCCATGATCGAGCCCATCCCGCCGATCACCACCACCGCGAACACCACCACGATCAGGTCGCTGCCCATGAGGGGATTGACCTGGTAGATGGGCGCGGCCATCACGCCGGCGAGGGCGGCGAGCGCGACCCCGAAGCCGTAGGTGAGCGTGATCATGCGCGGCACGTTGATGCCGAAGGCCTGCACGAGGGTCGGATTCTCGGTGGCGGCGCGGAGATAGGAGCCCAGCCGTGTGCGCTCGATGATGAACCAGGTACCGAGGCACACCGCGAGGGAGAACCCGATGACCCAGGCGCGGTAGTTCGGCAGGAACATGAAGCCGAGGTTCTGGCCGCCGGCGAGCTGGGGCGGCATCGCGTAGGGCAGGCCGGATGAGCCGAACTGGTTCCGGAAGAGCCCCTGGACGATCAGGGCGAGGCCGAAGGTCAGCAGCAGCCCGTAGAGATGATCGAGCTGGTAGAGCCGCTTGAGCATGGTGCGCTCGAGCACCATCCCGATGATTCCCACCACGATGGGGGCGATGAGCAGCGCCCACCAGTAGCCGAGGCCGGAGTACTGGAGGAGGAACCACGCCGCGAAGGCGCCCATCATGTACTGGGCGCCGTGGGTGAAGTTGATGATGTTGAGGAGGCCGAAGATGACGGCGAGGCCGAGGCTCAGGAGGGCGTAGAACGAGCCGTTGATGAGGCCGATCAGGAGCTGGCCGAAGAGGGCCTGCGGCGGGATGCCGAGGAGCGGGATCATCGCCGCCGCAGGGCCTCGTCGACCCTTACTTCTTCACGAGCGGACAGTCGCCCTGGTCCAGCGGCCGGAAGGCCTGCTCGGCCGGAATGGTCGCGCGCAGCTTGTAGTAGTCCCACGGCCCCTTGGACTCCGCGGGCTTCTTCACCTCGAAGAGGTAGGCGGGGTGGATCTTGCGGCCGTCGACCCGGATGGTTCCCTTGCCGAACAGGGGGTCGTCGGTCGGGGTCGCCTTCATCTTCTCGATGACCTTGGTCCCGTCGTCCGACTTCAACGCCTCCACGGCCTTGAGGTAGTGCAGCACCGACGCGTAGACGCCGGCGTGGATCATCGTGGGGTGAACGCCCCGGTTGCGCTCGGCGAACTTCTTGGCGAAGGCGCGGGTCTTATCGTTGGTGTCCCAGTAGAACGTCTCGGTGAAGATCAGGCCCTGCGCGGTGGGCAGGCCCAGCGCGTGCACGTCGGTGATGAAGACGAGCAGGCCGGCGAGGTTCTGCCCGCCCCGGACGATGCCGAACTCCGAGGCCTGCTTGATGGAGTTCGTGGTGTCGCCGCCCGCATTGGCGAGGCCGATGATCTTGGCCTTGGACGCCTGGGCCTGGAGGAGGAACGACGAGAAGTCGGCGGTGTTCAGCGGGTGCCGCACCTTGCCGAGCACCTTGCCGCCGTTCTTCAGCACCACCGCCTCGACGTCGCGCTCGAGGGCGTGGCCGAAGGCGTAGTCCGCGGTGATGAAGAACCAGGTGTCGCCGCCGGTCTTCACGATGGCGTTGCCGGTGCCGTTGGCGAGGGCCCAGGTGTCGTACGTCCAGTGAATGGTGTTGGGCGAGCACGCCTTGCCGGTGAGGTCCGACGTGGCCGCGCCCGAGACGAGGAAGGCCTTGCCCTTGTCGCGCGTGACCTGGTTGACGGCGAGGGCCACCGCGGAGTTGGGCACGTCCACGATCACGTCAACCTTGTCGGCGTCGTACCACTGCCGCGCGATGGCGGAGCCGACGTCGGCCTTGTTCTGGTGGTCGGCGAAGATGATCTCGACCTTGAGGCCCTTTGCGGCCGCGCCGTAGTCCTCCACCGCCATGCGGGCAGCCAGTACCGAGCCCTGCCCGGTGAGGTCCGCGTAGAGGCTGGACTGGTCGTTGAGCACGCCGATCTTGACGACGCCGTCCGAGACCTCGGCGGCGGCCGGCCCCGCGGCAAGCAGCACCGCCGCGAGGATGAGGGCGATCCGGAATGTCATATTGCTGACTCCTTTCATGACTGGCAATTCGAGCGCCGCATTATACCCCGAGGTAGTCGTGGAGCCGGGGCATGCTCGCGGCCAAGTCGGCATTGGCGATCTGGTCCACCACCCGGCCGTGCTCCATCACGTAGTGCCGGTCGGCCACGGTGGCGGCGAAGCGGAAGTTCTGCTCCACGAGGAGGACGGTGAAGCCCGCCTCCTTCAGGCGGCGAATGGTCGCGCCAATCTGCTGCACGATCACCGGAGCGAGGCCCTCGGTGGGCTCGTCGAGGAGGAGCAGGCGGGCGCCGGTGCGCAGGATACGGGCGATGGCCAGCATCTGCTGCTCGCCACCCGAGAGCTTGGTGCCTTGGCTCCGGAGGCGCTCCTTGAGGTTGGGGAACAGCCCGAAGATCGCGGGGCCGTCGAGACCGCCGGGCGCGACCACCGGCGGCAGCCGGAGGTTCTCGTCCACGTTGAGGCTGGCGAAGATGCCGCGCTCCTCGGGGCAGAACGCGATGCCCAGCCGCGCGATGGCGTTGGACGGCCGGCCGATCAGCTCCGCGTCGCCCAGGCGCACCGAGCCGCGCCGCTTGCGCACGATGCCCATGATGGACTTGAGCGTGGTGGTCTTCCCCGCCCCGTTCCGGCCCAGCAGGGTCACCACCTCCCCCGAGCGGACCTCGAGGTCCACCCCGTGCAGGATGTGGGACTCGTCGTACCAGGCCTCGAGGCCGCGGACGGTGAGGAGCGCGCTCACACGCCCGATCCCATGTACGCTTGGATCACCTCGGGGTTGCGCGACACCGTCTGGTAGTCACCCTCGGCGAGCACCTCGCCCCGCGCGAGCACGGTGATGTGGTCCGAGAGGTTCTCCACCACGCTGAGATTGTGCTCGACCATGAGGACGGTGCGGTCGGCGGCCACGCGCTTGATGAGGGCGGAGATGCGCTCCACGTCCTCGTGGGTCATCCCCGCGGTGGGCTCGTCGAGCAGCATCATCTCGGGCTCGAGCGCGAGAGTGGTGGCGATCTCGAGGGCGCGTTTGCGCCCGTAGGGCAGCTCCACCGCCGTGGCGGGGGCCAGCTCGGCCAGCCCCACCGCCTCGATGAGAGTCAGGGCCCGCTCGTCCAGCGCCTCCAGCGCCCGCTCCGATCTCCAAAAATCGAAGGAGTTTCCGCGGCGCCGCTGCAGCGCGATGCGCACGTTCTCCAGCACGGTGAGGTGCGGGAACACCGCGGAGATCTGGAACGAGCGCACGAGGCCGAGGCGCGCGATGACTGCGGGGCTCGAGCCCGTGATGTCGCGGCCCTGGAAGCGGATGCGGCCCCGCGTGGGGGTGAGGAAGTGCGTGAGCAGGTTGAAGCAGGTGGTCTTGCCCGCGCCGTTCGGGCCGATCAGCGCGTGGATGCTCCCGCGGCGCACGCGGAGGGTGACATCCTTCACGGCGACGAAGCCGCGGAACTCCTTGGTCAGCCCCTCCGTCTCAAGGATGTAGTCGGCGGCCATCAGGGCGCCTCGGGCGCGGGGGGCGGATAGAAGCGCGCTTCCCGCCGCTCGTCCCAGGCACGGTTGGCCTCGCGGATCTCCCACGAATCCATGCACTCGGCCTGGGCGCGCAGCACGTCCTCGATGAAGGCACGCGGGTCTTCGTGGAACGAGGCGTGGAGCAGGCGCTTGGCGTGGCCGGTGGCGGTGCGCGAGGCGTGGAAGGCCTTCTCGACGATCCGAGTCAGCTCGGCGTCCAGCTCCTCCGTCGGCACCACCCAGTTCACCAGTCCCATGGCCAGGGCGGCCTCCGGGCTGATGTGATCGTTCAGCAGCGTCAGCTCCTTGGCGCGGCCCAGGCCGATCAGCCGGGCCAGGCGCAGGATGGAGCCGTCGGGGACGAGGCCGTGCTGGGTGGCGCCGAGCCCGATGATGGCATCGCGCGCGGCCAGGCGCACGTCGCACGCCACCGCGAGCTGAAGGCCGCCCCCGATCGAGTAGCCGTGCAGCACGGCGACCGAGAGCTTGGGCATGTCCTCGAGACAGTTCAGCGCGCGCACCCAGTTCCGGAAGAAGGCCTCGCTCACCTGGCCGGCGGACAGGGCCTTGCGATCCATGCCGGACGAAAACGCGCGCCCGGCGCCCCGGACCACCGCCACCCACACCGCCGGGTCCGCCGCCGCCCGCTCGGCGGCGTCGGCCAGCGCGACGGTGAGCGGCAGATCGAGGGCGTTGAGCACGGCGGGACGATTCAGCGTGATCGTCGCCACGCCGCTCTTCACCTCGTACCGCACCGGGGAATCGGTCATGGGCAGGCGGCGCTCAGCGGAGATCGAGAATCGACCGCGCGATGACCATCCGCTGAATCTCGGAGGTGCCTTCGCCGATCTCGGTGAGCTTGGCGTCGCGGAAGATGCGCTCGATGGGGAACTCCGTGATGTAGCCCGCGCCGCCGTGGATCTGCAAGGCCTTGGTGGCCGCCTTCATGGCCACCTCGGACGCGAAGACCTTGGCCATGGAGGCCGCCACCTTGGCCGGCTTGCCCGCGTCCTTCAGCGACGCCGCGCGGAGGGTAAGCAGCCGAGCCGCCTCCACCTCGGTGCCGATCTCGGCGATCATCCCCTGGAGCCCGTTGAATTCCGCCAGGGTCTGGCCGAACGCGCTCCGCTGCTTCATGTAGCGCAACGCCTGGTCCAGCGCGCCCTGGGCCAGGCCCACCGCCATCGCGGCCATGGCGATTCGACCGCCTTCCAGCACCTGCATGGTATTGACGAAGCCCATGCCCTCCTCGCCGAGGAGATTGGCGGCGGGCACGCGGACGTTGTCGAGGATCAGCTCGGCGGTGTTGGAGGCGTGCAGGCCGAGCTTCCGGTACGGCGCTCCCGAGCTGAAACCGGCCATGCCCTTCTCGAGGATGAAGGCGGAGATGCCCTTCTTGCCGCGGGCGGGGTCGGTCACCGCCATCACCACCGCGACCTGGGCCACCCCCGCGTTGGTGATGAAGGCCTTGGTGCCGTTGAGCACCCAGTCGCCGCCGTCGCGGACGGCGCGCGTCTTCATCGCGGCGGCGTCCGAGCCGGAGCCGGGCTCGGTGAGCCCCCACGCGCCCAGCGTCCGGCCGCTGGCGAGCCCGGGGAGATACGTCCGCTTCTGCTCCGGCGAGCCGAACAGCGTGATGTGGTTGGTGCAGAGGGAGTTGTGCGCCCACATGGTGATGCCCACGGAGCCGTCCACGCGATTGAGCTCCTCCACCGCGATGGCGTAGGAGACGTAGTCCAGGGCGGCGCCGCCGTACTCCTCCGGGACCAGCGCGCCCAGGAGCCCGGTGGCGGCGAGCCGGGCGAGGATGGCGTGGGGGAACTCGTGCTTCTCGTCGAACTCCCGGATGACGGGCGCGATCTCCGCCTCGGCGAAGTCCCGGGCGAGGGTGCGGACAGCCTGCTGGTCGTCGGTGAGGGCGAAGTCCATCCTGACGCGCTAGACGGCGGCGCGGATGTTCTCGCGCACGAAGCGCACGATGTCCTGGGTCGAGGCGCCCGGGGTGAACAGCTCCTTGACGCCCAAAGCCTTGAGGGACGCGATGTCCTCCGCGGGGATGATCCCGCCGCCAAACACCACGATGTCCTCGGCGCCCTTCTCGCGCAGCAGCTCGAGCACCCGCGCGAAGAGATAGTTATGGGCGCCCGAGAGCACGCTGAGCCCGATGGCGTCCACGTCCTCCTGGATGGCGGTGGCGACGATCTGCTCGGGGGTCTGGTGGAGACCCGTGTAGATGACCTCGAAGCCGCCGTCGCGCAGGGCGCGGGCCACGATCTTGGCGCCGCGGTCGTGCCCGTCGAGGCCCGGCTTGGCGACGATGACGCGCACTTTTCGCTCGGTCATGGGGTGGCCGGTCCTTATTTGAGCAGCTCGCGCAGGCGCTCGCCGTTCTTCATGATCTGGTCGCGATTCCCGGGGACGAGCTTCCAGTCGAAGCCCTTGCCGTCGTGGTTCCAGCGCGGGATGAGGTGGAGGTGGAAGTGCGGCACCGACTGGAAGGCGGCGGCGCCATTGGCCTGGAGCAGGTTGAGCCCGTCGGGCTTGAGCCCGTGCTGGATGGCCGCCGCCACCTTCTTGGCCGTCGCCATCACCGCCTTGAGGTCCTCCACGTCGGCCTCGTGAATGGTGGCGGCGTGCGCCTTGATGGCGACCAGGCAGTGGCCGGAGTTCAGGGGGTTGATGTCCATGAACGTGAGCGTGCGCTCGTCCTCGTGGATCTTGAACGACGGAATCTGCCCGTCCCGGATCTTGCAGAAGACGCAGTCCATGGCTCCTCCCCTGGCGGCGGCCTAGACCTCGACCGTCCACCGGTGCGGATCGGGATTCTTGCCGTATTGGATGCCCACGATGGCGTCGTATAGCCGCTGGGTCAAGGGCCCGATGCGCCCGCCGTTGATCGTCATCTTCTCGCCCCGGTAGGCGAGCTCCCCCACCGGCGAGATCACCGCGGCGGTGCCGGTCCCGTACACCTCTTCGAGGCGCCCGGCTTTGTACGCCTCGATCACCTCGTCGATGGAGATCTGGCGTTCGGTGGCCTTGATGCCCCAGTCGCGCAGCAGGGTGAGCACCGAGTCGCGAGTGACGCCGGGCAGGATGGTGCCGCCCAGCGCCGGCGTGATCACCTCGCCGCCGATCTTCACCATGATGTTCATGGTGCCGACCTCGTCGATGTACTTCCGGTGCACGCCGTCCAGCCACAGCACCTGGGTGAAGCCCTCGTGCTTGGCCTCCTCGCCCGCCATGAGGCTGGCCGCGTAGTTCGCTCCGGTCTTGGCGCCGCCGAGGCCGCCGTCCACCGCGCGCACGTATTTCTCTTCCACGCGGATCTTCACCGGCGCCATGCCCTCCGGATAGTAGGCGCCCACCGGCGAGAGGATGACGTAGTAGATATACGACTTGGCCGGCCGCACCCCGAGGAAGGCCTCGCTGGCCAGGATCACCGGGCGCACGTAGATCGAGGTGCCGATGGTGCTGGGGACCCAGTCGCGGTCCATCCGCACCAGCTCGACGATCGAGCGCAGCGCCAGGTCCGGGTCGAGGAGCGGGATGCTCATCCGCTTGGCGGAGTTGTTCATGCGCTCGATGTGCTTCTGGGGCCGGAACAGGCGCACGGTCCCGTCGACGCCCCGAAACGCCTTGAGGCCGTCGAACACCGCCTGGGCGTAGTGCAGCACCGCCGCCGCGGGGTCGAGGGGCAGCGGGCCGTAGGGCTCGATCCGCGGATCGTACCAGCCCTTCTCCTCCTGGAAGTCGGCCAGGAACATGTGGTCGGTGAAGATCTGGCCAAAACCGAGCTCACCGTCCTTGGGCTTCTTCTTGAGCGTCGTCGCCTTGCTGATGCGAATGGGGTCCATCGTCATGATGTCTCTCCTAGAAGATGATGGGCTCACGATAGAGCCCGAACACCTGCCGGTACACGTCCGAGATCTCGCCGAGCGAGACGTAGTCCTTCACCGCGTCCACCAGGACCGGCATCACGTTCCCGCCGTTGCGGCACGCCTCCGCGAGCTGCTTGAGCCGGCGCTCGACCTTGGCGGCGTCACGCGCCGCCTTCAGCCGGCCGACCCGCTCGACCTGCTCGCGCTCGATGGCGTCGTCGATCTTGAGGATGGGGAGCGGCCGCTCCTCGGCCATCACGTACTTGTTCACGCCGACCACGGTCTTCTCGCCGCGATCATCCATGAGCTGATAGCGATAGGCGGCGTCGGCGATCTCGCGCTGCGGGTACCCGTGATCGATGGCGGCCACCATGCCGCCGAGCTCGTCGATGTGACGGATGTACTTCATCGCGCGTGTCTCCATCTCGTCGGTGAGCTTCTCGAGGTAGTAGGAGCCACCCAGCGGGTCGACGGTCAGCGGCACCCCCGACTCCTCGGCGATGATCTGCTGGGTCCGCAGCGCCACCGTCACCGCGTCCTCGGTGGGGAGGGCCAGCACCTCGTCGAAGGAGTTGGTGTGGAGCGACTGGGCGCCGCCCAGCACGGCGGCGAGGGCCTGGATGGCCACTCGCGCCACGTTGTTGAGGGGCTGCTGCGCGGTCGCCGACACCCCGGCGGTCTGGGTGTGGGTGCGGAGGCGCATGGACTCCGCCTTCGTCGCCCCGAAGCGGTTCCGCATGACGGTGGCCCAGATGCGCCGGGCCGCGCGGAGCTTGGCGATCTCCTCGAAGAAGTCGTTGTGGATGTCGAAGAAGAAGGACAGCCGGGGGGCGAAGTCGTCCACCTCGAGCCCGCGCCGGATCGCCGCGTCCACGTACGCGAAGCCGTCGGCGAGGGTGAAGGCCAGCTCCTGCACTGCGGTGGAGCCCGCCTCGCGAATGTGGTAGCCGGAGATCGACACAGGGTTGAAGCGCGGCACGTGGCGGGCGCAGAACTCGATGGTGTCCACCACGATGCGCACCGCGGAGTCCGGCGGCGAGATCCACTCCTTCTGGGCGATGAACTCCTTCAGCATGTCGTTCTGCATGGTCCCGCCGATCCGGTCCCACGACACGCCCTGCTTCTCGGCGAGAGCGAGGTACATGGCCAGCGCCACCGAGGCCGTGCAGTTGATCGTCATCGACGTGGTGACCCGATCGAGCGGGATGTCGCGGAACAGGATCTCGAAGTCGGCAAGCGTCGAGATCGACACGCCTTCCTTGCCCACCTCGCCCCGCGCGCGCGGATGATCGGCGTCGTACCCCATCAGCGCCGGCATGTCGAACGCGGTACTGAGCCCGGTCTGCCCCTGCTCGAGGAGATACTTGAAGCGGGCGTTGGTGTCCTCGGGGCGGCCGAAGCCGGCGAACATCCGCATCGTCCAGAGGCGTCCCCGGTACATGGAGGGGTAGGGCCCGCGGGTGAACGGGAACTCGCCCGGATAGCCGAGGCGCTCGTCGTAACGCCAGCCCGCGAGATCCTCGGGGGTGTAGACCGGCTCCACCGGGATGCCCGACAGCGTCTCGTGGCGCGGCAGCCGCTCGGGCGCCTTCGCGACATACGGCCCGTAGGTTCTCTGGCTCCAGCGATCCTTGTCCGTGGCCATGGCCTCTCCCGTCACTCGCTGAGCAGGTGCCGCGCGATCACGAGCTTCTGGATCTGCGACGTCCCCTCGTAGATCTGGGTGATCTTGGCGTCCCGGAAATAGCGCTCGACCTGATACTCCTTGATGAACCCGTAGCCGCCGTGCACCTGCACCGCGTCGGTGGCGATCTTCATGGCCGACTCCGCGCAGAAGAGCTTGGCCATCGCGGCCTGGGTCGCGAAGGGCTGCCGGGCGTCCTTGAGGGCGGCGGCGCGCTGAATCAGCAGGCGCCCGGCCTCGATGGACGTCGCCATGTCCGCGAGCATCCACTGGACCATCTGGTGCTGCCCGATGGGCACGCCGAAGCTCTTGCGCTCGCGCGCGTAGGCCACCGACAACTCGTACGCGCCCACCGCGATGCCGAGGGCCTGCGCGGCAATGCCGATGCGGCCCCCGTCGATGGCGGTCATGGCGACCTTGAAGCCCTCGCCCTCCGCGCCGAGGCGCTGGGCGGCCGGCACGCGGCAGCCCTCGAAGAGCAACTCCGCCGTATCGGAGGCGCGGATGCCCAGCTTCGCCTCGGTCTTCACCACGGTGAACCCGGGTGTGCCCTTCTCGACGAGGAAGGCGCTGATGCCGTGGCTCTTCTTGCTCCGGTCGGTCTGGGCGAAGACGAGGGCGGCGTCGGCCTCCCGGCCGTTGGTCACGAAGATCTTCCGCCCGTCGATGACGTACTGATCGCCTTCGCGGCGGGCGACCACGTGCTGATTGGTGGCGTCGGAGCCGGCCTCCGGCTCGGTCAAGGAGAAGCAACCGAGCTTCTGCCCGGCCGCGTAGGGCGCCAGGAAGTGCTGCCTCTGCTCCGGCGTGCCGAACTTCAGCACCGGCTCGCAGTAGAGCGAGTTGTTCACCGACATGATCACGGCGTGCGAAGCGCAGACCCGGGCCAGCTCCTCCACGGCCAGCGAGTAGGCCACGGCGTCCCCGCCGCTGCCGCCGCACTCCTCGGGGATGAAGATGCCCATGAGTCCGAGCTCGCCCATGCGGCGCACGGTCTCCTTCGGGAAGCGCGCCTCGCGGTCGATGGCCTCCGCGATCGGGCGCACCTCCTTCTCCGCGAAGTCGCGCGCGACGGACCGGATGGCTTGCTGTTCGTCCGTGAGCTCTAGATGCATATCCTCTTAGTCTCGAGTTATTTCTCCAGGAGCTTCTTGAACTCTTCGGTCAGGAGCGGGGCGACCTCGAAGAGGTCGCCCACGATGCCATAGTCCGCGATCTTGAAGATCGGCGCCTCGGGATCCTTGTTGATGGCGCAGATCACCTTGGACGTGCGCATGCCGGCCAGGTGCTGGATGGCGCCGGAGATCCCGAACCCGAGGTAGAGCTTCGGCGAGATGGTCCGGCCGGTCTGCCCGATCTGGAAGCGATGCGGCCGCCACCCGGCATCCACCGCCGCGCGCGAGGCGCCCACCGCGGCGCCGATCACCTTGGCGAGGTTCTCGAGGATCACGAAGTTCTCCGGCCCCTTGAGGCCGCGCCCGCCCGAGACCACGATCTCGGCCTCGGTGAGCTCGGGCAGGCCGGTGGCCGACTCCTCGCGCCGCTCCACGAACTTGAGCGCGGCCTCCGCGGCCGTCACGCTGGGCTTGTCGACCTGCGGCGCGGCGCCGGGCTGCGCGTCTCCCGGGCGGAACACGTTGGGCCGCAGCGTGGCGAGCCACGGCGTCTTCGCCCACGTCATCTTGGCGAGGAGCTTGCCCGAGTAGACGGGCCGCGTCGCCACGAGGCGATCCCCGTCCACCGCGAGCGCGGTGGAGTCGGCGGAGAGGCCGGCCCCCAGCCGCGCGGCCAGCCGCGCCATCAGCTCGCGCATGCGCGTGCTCACGGGGGCAAAGAGGGCCTTCGGCGACTCCTTGCCCGCGAGATCGGCCAGCGCCGCCGCCCACACCTCGCCGCGATACGGGGCGAAGGCCGCCCCCTCGAGCAGGAGCACACGCTTGGCGCCCCACTCCCCGAGCTGCTTGAGTCCCGCGTCGTTCGCCTTGTCGGTGAGCCATACCGCCTCGGCTTGGCCGCCGGCCTTGGCGGCGAGCCGCCCCGCCTCGCCCAGCACCTCGGCCATGACCTTCTTCGGGTTGCCCTGCCGATCGTCCTCGACCACGCTCCAGAACGCGCCTGCCATGTCGCGGAGCTCCTTAGATGGCCTTCGCGTCTTCGCGAAGGGCACGAACCAGTTCTTTGGCGGCGTCGGCGGCCTCGCCCTGGATGATCCGGCCGGGCGGCCGCGCGGGCAGCGGCTCGAGGGTCACCACGGTGAGGGCGGGCGGCTCGACGGCGATGCCGAGATCGGCCGCCTTCACGTCCTTGATCTCCTTCTTCTTGGCGCCCATGATCCCCTTCAGCGTCGGGTACCGGGGCTCGTTGAGCCCCTTCTGGGCCGACACCACCGCGGGCAGCGGCAGATCGAAGACCTCGAGGCCGCCTTCCACCTGGCGCGCCACGCGCACGCTGCTGCCGCCCGCGTCCACCGCTTCCTCCATGATCCAGGACGCGCAGGGCCAGCCGAGCAGCTCCGCGGTCTGGGCGGCCACCGCGCCCATGTCGTCGTCGATGGCCTGGCGGCCGAAGATGGCCAGGCCCGGCGCTTCCTGCTTGAGCAGCGCGGCGAGCGCGCGGGCCGTGGTCAGCGTGTCGGCGCCGTTCCAGGCTCCGTCGAGTAGATGAATGGCGCGGTCCGCGCCCATGGCCAGGCACGAGCGCAGCGCTTCCTTGACGCGGTCCGGGCCGAGCGACACCGCCACGACCTCGCCCTGGCCGCGCTTCTCCTTGATCCGGAGCGCCTCCTCCACCGCGAACTCGTCGTAGGGGGAGACGATCCACGTGATCCCGGTAGTCTCGATGGCCTTGGGATCGGCGCTGATCTTCACCTGGGTGGCCGTGTCCGGCACCTGCTTCACCATCACGAGAATCTTCAAGACTCGATCTCCTCTGGGCCCTCGCTGCCGTTGATCTGGTCGTAGTGCAGGTCGCGGGTGATCCGGAACCGATCGCCCGGGATGAACACGCGGTCATAGACGATGGGGGTGCCGTCCGCCGCGAACGACGTCCGGTCCGACTGAAAAGCCGGCGCGCCGACGCGGCAGCCGAGCTCGCGCGCGGCCCGCGCGGCGAGCGGCACCGCGGAGACGGTCTCCCGCGCGGCGGTGATCTCGATGCCGAGCTTGAAGGACAACACCTGCCGGAGCGGGGTGACGCGCAGATCGGCCTTTTCAACGTCCTCGCCGAGGGCGGCCGCGAGGTAGGAGGCCTGGAAGCTCGTGGGCCGCCCCGCCACGAGGCGCAGCCGCTCGAGCGCGAACACGCGCTGGCGGGGCCGCACGCCCAGGGCGCGCGCGACTTCACGATCGGCCGGCTCGAACTGAGCGCGGAGGAAGCGCGTGGTCACGTCCTCGCCCCGCGCCGAGAGATCCCCCGCAAAGGTGCGGAGGGACAGGATGTCGTAGTCCACGGAGCGGCTCGCCACGAAGGTCCCCAGCCCGTGGCGCCGCGCGATGAGGCCATCGCGCTCCAGCACCTCGAGGGCCTGGCGCAGCGTCATCAGCGTCACGCCGTACTCCTGGGCAAGCCGGCGCTGATTGTCGAGCCGCGCGCCGGGCGCCAGCGCGCCGCCGGCCATGCGCTCGCGGAGACTCTGCGCGATCTGGTGGTACCGGGGTACCCGGCTCCTCACGCGACTGACCTCCTCGCCTCTCGGTGTTCTAGAACTGCGTTGGCCCCGTGACGCCCTTGCCGTGCGCTCGATCGGAATTCGAAGCGAAAGGACGGGCAGTTGCGGCGACCAGACCCCATATTACTGTCGCGACGGGGGGTGGGTCAATAGAAGGGCCGGGCGGCCCGGGGGCCCGCCGCCGGGCCCCGCTCAGGCGTCCCGCGCGGGAGCCAGACGATGCGACAGCGCCGCGAGCTCGCCGAGCTTGCGCGCGGCGGCGCCGGAATCCACGGAGGCGGCGGCCATCGCCACTCCGTCCTTGAAGTCCTGCGCCTTGCCGCCCACGACCAGCGCCGCGGCGGCGTTCACGAGCACGATGTCGCGCCGCGGCCCCGTCTCGCCCGCGAGGATCCCGCGGATGATCTGCGCGTTCTCCTCCCGGTCGCCGCCCTGGAGCTCGCGCAGTGTCGCGCGGGGCACCCCGAAGTCCTCGGGCCGCAGTTGCGACGTCCGCACCACACCCTCGCGCGCCTCGGCGATCTGGGTGTCGCCGGTGGTGGTGATCTCGTCGAGGCCGTCGGCGCCGTGCACCACGAGCGCGCGCCGCGTGCCGAGCTCGGCGAGCACGCGCGCCAGCGGCTCGGTGAGCGCGGCCGAGTAGACGCCGATGAGCTGGGCGTTGGCGCCGGCGGGATTGGTCAGGGGCCCCAGCATGTTGAACACGGTCCGCACGCCCATCTCGCGTCGCGCCGCCATCACGTGCTTCATGGCCGTGTGCAGGAGCGGGGCGTAGAGGAAGCCGATGCCGACCTCGTCGAGGCACCGGGCGACCTGGGCCGGACCCAGCTCGAGATTGACCCCGAGGGTTTCCACCACGTCGGCAGACCCGCAGAGGGATGACACCGAGCGGTTGCCGTGCTTGGCCACCTTCACCCCGGCGCCCGCGGCGACGAACGCGGTGGCGGTCGAGACGTTGAAGGTGCCGGAGGCGTCGCCGCCGGTCCCACATGTGTCGATCAACATTTCTCGATCGGTTCCGGTGGCGCCGACGACGTCGCCGTCGTGCGTCCGTACCTTGACCACCTTCTGCCGCATGACCTGAGCGAAGCCGATGAGCTCCTCGACGATCTCCCCCTTCATGCGGAGGGCGGTGAGGAACGCGGCGATCTGGGCATTGGTGGCGGCCCCCGACATGATGGCCTCCATCGCCGCCGCCGCCTCGATGCGGCTGAGGTCGCGGCGATCGACGAGGGCGCGAACCGCTTCGGTGATGATCGGGCTGGTCATGGGGCGCTCAGGCGCCCGATTCTACTCCCTGGGGCGGAGCGTGGCCAGCAGGGCCAGCGTCTCCTGGAGGCCGAGCGGCTTGGTCAGCACCGCCTGGACGCCGTGTCCGGCCAGCTCCTGCGGCGACACCTCCACCCCGAAGCCGGTGACCACGAAGATGGGGAGACCAGGGCGAAGCTCGCTGATGGCCCGGGCCACCTCCCAGCCCGACATGCCCGGCATGGCCAGGTCGGTGAAGACGGCGTCGAAGGGCTCGGTCCGGAAGCGCTCGATCGCCGCGGTCCCGCCATCCAGCACCACCGCGGTGTGCCCGGCCGAGGCGATGATGTCTCCCAGCACCTCGCCCACGGCCCGCTCGTCGTCGACCACGAGGCACCGGAGGGACGCGGCGGCGGACGGCGCGATCGCCCGCGCGTCGGAGGCTTCGGTGAGGGTGGTGTGCGGGAATGTGAGGCGGAAGCGCGTCCCCTTGCCCTCCTCGCTCTCCACCGTGATCCTGGCGCCGTGCCGCGAGAGGATGCCGTAGGTCATCGACAGCCCGAGGCCGGTGCCCTGGGGGCCCTTGGTGGTGAAGAACGGATCGAAGATGCGCTCGCGCACGTGCTCGGGCATGCCGGTGCCGGTGTCGGCCACCGAGAGCTCCACGTGCTGGACATTGGCCTGGGTGGCGAAGGACAGCGTGCCGCCCTCCGGCATCGCGTCGAGCGCGTTCAAGATGAGGTTGATCAGCGCTTCGCGCAGCTCGGCGGGATCGCCGGCGACGGGCGGCAGGCTCGGCGCCAGCGCGGTCACGATCTGGATGGTCACCCCCGGCGTGCGCGCCTCGTCGCGCCAGCGGGACTCGGTGCTCTCCAGGGACTCCTGGACGACGCGGTTGAGGCTTACCGCCACCACTGGCTGGTCGCGGCGGATCCGCGTGAACTCCTGGAGACGGCGCACGGTGTGGGCCCCGTCCATGCCGGAGCGCTCGATCACCTCGATCCAGCGGCGGTGCTTGGGATCGCGCACCTCGTTGAGCAAGAGCTGGGCGCGCCCCACGATGGCGGCGAGCACGTTGTTGAAGTCGTGGGCGACGCCGGAGGCCATCTCGCCGAGAGCCCGGAGCTTCTCCGTGCGCACGAGCTGATCCTGCGCGGCGGCCAGCTCGCCGTAGGCGCGCGAGCGCTCCCCGTAGAGGGCGGCGCTGCGTAGCGCGAGCGCGGCCAGGTCCGCGATGTTGCCGAGGAGATGCTCGTCGCCCGCGGTGAACTCTCGGTCGCGGCGGCGCAGGCCCAACACGCCGACCGGCCGCTCGCCCGCCTTCATGGGCACTCCGAGCCAGTGCGGGAGCGGCTCCGGCCCCTGGATCGGCGCGACGCCGTGGCGCCCGCACTCCGCCAGGTACTCGCGCGTGCGGACGGGTCGGCCCGAGTCCAGCACCACCGACATGAGGCCCACCCCGCGACGCGGGTAGCGGCGGGGCACGCCGCCGTCCACGCGCCCGCCCGCGATGCGCAGCAGGAGCTCGAACTCGTCGGCCGCCTCATCGTGCACCAGGATCACGAGGTGCTCGACTTCGAAGATCCGGGCGATGTGCTGGTGCAGCGTGGCCACCACCGCGGCGCGGTCCAGGCTCCCCGTCACCGCGCGGGAGAGATCGTTCAGCACAGACAGCTCGGCGACGCGCCGGTCGTTGTCGCGGAAGAGCCGCGCGTTCTCGAGCGCCACCCCGGCCTGGCTGGCCACGCCCTCCATGAGGCGCAGCTCGCTTTCGGGGAACGCGCGGCCGCGCTGCCGCCAGAACACCGTGAAGCCCCCGATCATCCGGTCCTTGGCCACGATGGGCACGAAGAGCTGGCTGTGGTGCGAGACCAGGTGGGTGGCCGCGCCCGTCAGTCGAGGGTCCTCGGACACATCCCCGGACGCCACCGAGCGCAGGGTGCGCGCCGCCTCCGCGTAGAAGGGATGCGAGGCCACACGCACCCGGAGGCCCCGGAACGCCTCCAGGCGGTCCTTGGGGATGTGATAGCCCATGAACGGCTCGAGCCAGTCGCCGGAATCATCCAGCAGCCAGATGCCCGCGCCGGTGGCGCCGAGCGAGCGCGAGATGTGGCGGAGGAACTGGCGCGGCATCTCGTCGAGGTCGAGGGTGGACGAGAGCGTACGGCTCACCGCGAGGAGCGTCTCCGTCTCCTGGAGCTTGCGCGCGGTCTGCTCCACCAGCTCCACGTTCTCCATCGCGAGGCCGACCTGGGCGCCGAGTCCCTCAATGAGACTGATCTCGGCGGGCTGCGGGTGCCGCCCCGCGCCCCACCACACGAGGAAGAGCGCGCCCCGCGCCTCTCCCCGCACCAGGATGGGGGCGAACAGCACCGAGTGCGGCGCCATCGCGGCGAAGGATTCCCGGTCGAACCGCGGGTCATTGGTCACGTCGGCCGCCCAGATCGCGCGGCCCGCGCGCCAGCAGGCGGTGAGCGTGGGAGTGCGCTCGAGGTGGAAGGGATGCTCGAGGAAGTGGCGCACCAGGTGCTTGGGCACGTGATAGCCGGCCACGGGAAGCAGCGCATCGCGCGCCGGGTTGAGCCCGTACACGCCCACCATGTCGGTGCCGAACGCGCGGCTCACCTCGCGCGCCACCCGCCGCATGACCTCCGCGGGCTCGCCGGGCTGCGAGAGCACCTCGCCGACCGCGAGGAGCGTGCTCGTCTCGCGCAGCCGCTCCTGGGCCTCGCCGTAGAGGCGCGCGTTCTCGAGCGAGAGCACGAGCTGGCCGGCGATGGCCACGGCGAGCTTCACCTGCCACGGCGCATAGGTGCCGGGCCGCTCGCAGTAGTCCAGGCTCATCAACCCGATGATCTCGTCCTGGCGGATGAGCGGCACCACCATCGTGCTGCGGAGACCGAACGTACGCGGCCACTCCACGGGCACCAGATCCGACGCCACCGCGTCCTCGATGACGACGGGCCGCCGGGTCTCGATGGCGCGCGAGTGCGCGGGCACCTCGCGGGGCGGCTGCGGGGGCAGCGTGGTGAAGGCGGCCCACATGCGCGGATCCCGCCGCCCGTCGGCGAACTGCGACATGAGGGGCAACACGCGGTCGGCTTCCCAGCGCTCGATGGTGCAGCGGTCCACCGCGCAGACCTGCGCGATCTTGATGGCCACGCGCTTGAGCAGGCGCTGGGGCTCCAGCGTCGAGTTGAGGATCTCGGTGACGTCGAGGAGCGCGCGGGTCTCCTCGAGGCTCCGCCGCGTCTCCGCATAGAGCAAGGCGTTCTGGATGGCGGTGGCGGCCTGGCTGCCCAGCGAGTGGAGGAGCCCGAGATCCTCCTCGTCGAAGGGGTGCCGCTCTCGCACCGACACGGACAGCGCGCCCAGCACGCGATCCCCCAGCAGGAGCGGGATGCCGGCGAACGAGATGATCCCCTCGGCGCGGATCCGCTCCCCGTTGACCGCCCGGGCGTCCTCGCGCAGGTCGGCGACGAGCAGCGGCACCCGCGTGGTCACGATGCGGCCCATGAGGCCCTCGCCCACGGGCATCTGGGTGTTGCCGCTCACGGTGGTCATGGCGCCCGCGCTGGCGCGCAGCGACAGCGTGCGACCGCCCTCGTCGACCAGCCAAAGCCGCGAGACGCTGGAGCCGAAGAGGTCCACCACCGACTGCACGACTCGGTCAAGGACGTCCTCGAGGCTCAGCGAGGCGGTCAGCGTCTCGTGCAGGCGCGCCAGCGTGGCGAGCCGCCGGCCGCGGTCGGTGGCGGCCTGATAGAGGCGCGCGTTCTCCAGCGCCACCGCCGCCTGGCCGGCGAGAGCGACGAGGAGGCTCATCTGGGAGGGATCGGGGACCCGCGCGTCCCACCAGTACACGGCGAGAGCGCCGTAGGGCTGGCCCTTGATGAGGATTGGCACCGAAAGCACCCCGCGATACCCTTCGCGGGCGATGAGGGCCCGCTGCCGGTCGTCGAGGTGCAGGGACCCATCGGCGAGGATGTCCGCGGTCCATGCGGGCTCCTGATCGAGATAGCTCCGGCCCGTCGTGCCCTCGCCCGACCGCACCGTGAGATGCGCCACGAAGGCCGGCGAGAGCCCGATCCCGCGCTCGTAGATTAGCACGCCCGCCTCCGCGTCGAAGCGGAAGACCCCGGCGGCGCCCGCGCCCAGCAGCGCGCGGCAGCGGTCGACGATGACGTCGAGCACGCTCTGGACGTCGAGAGTGGAGCCGACGGCCGCGGCCACCTCGACGATGGCGCGGTATTCGGCATTGAGGGCTTCGAGCTTCCGGTTGCGGAGGAACAGATCTTCGAGCGAGGCGTTGATCATCGTGGGGCTAGGCGACGCGGTGGCGGCGCCCGTCCATCAGCTCGCGGACCCTGCGCGCGAGGGCGTCGGGCGCCACCGGCTTCTGGAGGAAGGTGACCCCCGGCCCCAGGATGCCGTGGTCCACCACCGCGCGATCGGGATAGCCGGACATGAAGAGCACGGCCACGTCGGGGTGCGCCGCGGTCAGCCGCTCCGCCAGCTCGCGGCCGCTCATGCCTGGCATCACGACGTCGGTGAGGAGCAGGTGGATGCGCCCCGGATGCGCGCGCGCGGCCTTGAGAGCGGCAGTGCCGTCGCCGGCGAGCAGCACGGTGTAGCCCTGCGCCTGCAGCACGTCGCGCGCGTAGTCGCGCACGTCGCCCTGGTCCTCCACGAGCAGGATGGTCTCGGAGCCGCGCGGGGTCTCGTCGGCGGCCGACTCGCCGGACTCCCCCGCCGCGCCCTCGGCGACGCGGGGGAGATAGATCTTGAACGTGGTGCCCCTGCCCGGCTCGCTGTACACCCAGATCGTGCCGCCGCTCTGGTTCACGATGCCGTGCACGGTCGCGAGCCCCAGCCCCGTCCCCTCCCCGAACGGCTTCGTGGTGAAAAACGGCTCGAAGATGCGCGCCTGGGTCGCTTCGTCCATGCCCAGCCCGGAGTCGGTGATGGCGAGCAGCACGTGCGGGCCCGGCCGCATGCCCACGCGGCCGCGCACCGCGGTGGCGTCGAGCTCGACGTTCGCGGTCTCCAGGGTGAGACGGCCGCCGCGCGGCATCGCGTCGCGCGCGTTGACCACGAGATTCATGATGACCTGCTCCATCTGGCCGCGGTCGGCACGAACCTCGCCCAGCCCGACTGCGAGCGCGGCGCGGAGCTCGATGGTCTCGCCGATCAACCGCTCCAGCATGGGCGCCAGCTCGCCCACCACCGCGTTGAGGTTGAGCACGCGGGGCTCCAGGACCTGCTTTCGGCTGAAGGCGAGGAGCTGCCGGGTGAGATCGGCGGCGCGCTGGCCGGTGGAGCGGATCAACTCGAGGTCCCGTCGCATGGGGTCGGCGCCGGGCAACCGCCGCAGGAGCAGATCGCTCCGCCCCAGCATCACCATGAGCATGTTGTTGAAGTCGTGCGCCACTCCGCCCGCGAGCAGACCCACCGCTTCCATCTTGCGCGCCTGGGCGAGCTGATCCTGGGCCTGGGTGAGCTCGTCGAACGCGCGCTGGGTCTTCTGGTAGAGCCGGCTGTTCTCGAGCGCGATCGCCGCCTGCGAGGCGAAGGTGGCGGCGAGCTCGACGTCGTCCTCGGTGAATCCCTCCGCGCGGGATGAGCGGATCGAGAGCACGCCGACCACGTCGTCGCCGGTCTTCACGGGCACGCCGAGGAAGGCGCGGATCCCCAGGCGGCGGTAGCCCTCGCGGTGCGCGGGAAGGAGCCGCGGGTCGTCGAGGGGATTCGTCACGACGAGCGCCTCACCGCGCGCGGCCACGACCCCGGTGAAACTCTCGCCGATGCGCAGGCGCGGGGACGCCAGGGCATCCTCGGTGTGCCCCCAGCTCGCGCACAGCACGAGCTGCTCACCCTCGACGAGGCGGAACGCCACCGAGCTCGAGTTGAAGAGGTGGGCGCATGCCTCCGCGATGCGCTCGAGCAGGGACTCCACCGGCTGGATCCGCGCGAGCTGGCGGCCGACCTCGAGGAGGGCCTCCAGCCGCGCCTGCCGGGAGCGCAGGGCACCCAGGAGATTGAACTGGCGCTCGTAGAGGCGGGCGTTCTCGAGCGCCACCGCCGCCTGGTCGGCGAAGGCCTGGGCGAGGTGGATGGCGTCCGCGTCGAAGTCGTCCCCCCCGCCCCGGCCCACGCCGAGCACGCCCACCACCCGCTCCTGCACGAGCAGCGGCACGGCGAGGCCGGCCCGGCAGGGCGACTCCGCCACCCGCATGCGCTCCTCTTCGCCCATGACGATGCGCGGATCGTCCAGCATGTTGCGGGTGACCATCGCGCGGCGCTCGGTGACGGCGAGACCCACGATGCCGGTGCCGGGGGCGCGCACGAGCTTGCCGCCGTTGGCGGGAATGGTCTTGCCCGAGGCGGCGAGCAGGACCAGCTCGCCGGAGTCGGGATCGAGGCGGTAGAGCGCGGAGGTGAGGCCGCGCAGCAGCGAGCGGATGCTGTCGGCGATGCGCTGGCGGGTGTCCTCCGAATTCAGGGTCCGCGATGTGAGTCGCGCGATCTCGGCGAGGGCCTCCGCGGTCTCGCGCCGGCGTCGCGTCTCCGTGTGGAGGCGGGCGTTGTCGATGGCGATGGCGGCCTGCGAGGCGAAGACCTTGAGGAGTCTGATCTCCCGGTCCGTGAAGCGGTGGCGTGCGCGCGTGAGCAGGAGCGCCACGCCCACGAGGCCCTCCCGGCCGTGGAGCGGCAACCCCGCGCAGGAGACGAACCCCTCCTCGCGCAGCCACGCGAGATTGTGTGCGCGCGCGTCCCCGATCAGGTCCTCGAGGACCAGGATCTCGCCCGAGCGCGCGACGTGGCCGGTAAGCCCTTCGCCGAGAGCGAGCTCGGTGACCAGACCCTCGCGCGGCGCGCGGATCCCGTACTCGCTGCTCAGCACGAGGCGCTCGCCCTCGGCCACCCAGATACGCGAGGCCGAGCTCGGCAGCAGGCTCGCGACGGCCTCCGCCACGCGCCCCAGCGCCTCGCCCAGATCCAGGCAGCTTGACACCACTTGCACCAGCTCGGCCAGGGTCTCGTAGGCGCGGTCGCCAGAGACGCCGAGGGGACCCCGAAAAGTGTCAGCCGGGGTGACGTCCAGGCTTCCGCCCTGACGTTGGCCGGGTCGCGCACCGCTTGCGCCTCCCGGCCGATCACTCAACGAATGCGCATATTTGGACGGACCGATCGCATCGGGCACATGAACCAGCGGTGCAACCAGCGAGCCAGCTCAGAGGCCGAGATAGGCCTGCTTGACGTGCGGGCTGGCGAGGAGCTCGGCGCTGGTCCCCGACAGCACGATGCGGCCGCTCTCGAGCACGTAGGCGCGATGCGCCAGCCCGAGCGCGCGCCCGACGTTCTGCTCCACGAGGAGAATGGTCGTGCCCTCGCGATTGATCTGGGCGAGGTTCTCGAAGATCTGCTTCACGATCACGGGCGCCAGGCCCAGGCTCGGCTCGTCGAGCATCAGCAGGCGTGGCCGCGCCATGAGCCCGCGGCCGATCGCGCACATCTGCTGCTCCCCGCCCGACAGCGTGCCCGCGAGCTGCCGCGCGCGCTCGGCGAGGCGGGGGAACAGGCGCAGCACCCACGCCAGCGTCTCGGCGCGCCGCATCCGGCTCTCGCGGCCTGCGGCCCCCAGCTCGAGGTTCTCGCGCACCGTCATCGTGGGGAAGAGCTGGCGGCCCTCCGGAACGTGCGCGATCCCCCGGCCGACGATGCGCGCGGGTGAAAGGCCGTCCAGGCGGTCGTCATCCAGGGCCATCCGCCCACGGCGAAGCGGGATGAGCCCCGTGATCGCCTTGAGCGTGGTGGTCTTGCCGGCGCCGTTGGCGCCGATCAGAGCGACCACTTCGCCCGTGCCGACCTCCAGCGACACGTCCCGCACCGCGGTGAGCGCGCCGTAGCCGACCTCGAGCCCGTCAAGCCGGAGCAGGGTGGACATAGTCCTCGCCGAGATAGGCCTCGATGACGCGGGGATCGTTGGCGACACGCGTGGGCAGCCCCTCGCCGATCTTCTGCCCGAAGGACATCACCACGAGGCGGTGGGACAGGGTCATCACCGCGCGCATGTTGTGCTCGATGAGGAGCACCGACACACCGTCGGCGTTGATCCCGGAGACGAGCCGCACCATGTCCGCGGTCTCGGGGCCGCTGAGCCCGGCCATGACCTCGTCGAGCAGAAGCAGCGTGGGCTCGGTGGCGAGCGCACGCGCCAGCTCGAGCCGCTTGCGGTCGGAGAGTGTCAGGCTGCCCGCGGCGGCGTCGCGCTTGCCGTCGAGCCCCACGCGCGCCACCACCGCGCGCGCCCGCGCGTCGGCCTCACGCGCGTCGGGATGCCGGCCGAGGGCGCCCACCCGCACGTTGGCCAGCACGGAGAGATGCGGGAAGGGGCGCACGATCTGGAACGTGCGCGCGAGCCCCCGCCGGCAGATGACGTGCGGCTTGAGCCCGGTCAGGCTCTCCCCCCGGAACCGCACGGTGCCCGCGTCGGGGGCGAGAAATCCCGAGAGGAGGTTGAACACGGTGGTCTTTCCCGCCCCGTTCGGTCCGATCAGCCCCAGCATCTCCCCGTCCGCCATCTCGAAGGACAGCCCGCCGACCGCTTGAAGCCCCCCGAAGCGCTTCGCCAGGCCCTCGACCATGAGCATCTTGCTCATGGGCGGTGGGGGGGCCGGGGGCCGGGGGAGCGCGAGGGGGGCGTAGCTCCCCTCGGTCGAACAATCCGGCGCACGCTCCCCCCCAGTTTCAAAAGAGTCGGATACGCGCCCTGCGGGAAGAACAGCACGACCGCGATGAGCAGCACGCCGTAGGCGATGAGATGCAGCCCGCTCCACGCCCCCTGGGAGAGATACATGCGCGAGAGCTCGCCGAGCGGGCTCAGGATGAACGAGCCGAGCACGGGGCCGAGCACGGTGCCCGCGCCGCCCACGATCGGGCGGATCATGATCTCCACCGACAGCGGGATGCCGAACACCGCGTTGGGCTGGAGCGAGAAGAGGTAGTACGCGTAGAACGTGCCGCCGACGCCCGTGAGGAACGACGAGATCACCATCGCCAGCAGCTTGTAGCGGAATGTGTCGACCCCGAGCGCCTCGCAGGCGTTCTCGTCCTCGCGAATGGCCTTGAGGTACTCCCCGAAGCGCCGCCGCTCCAGCGCGGCCACGAGGGCCGTGGCCGCCAGCATCATGACGAGAGCCACGTAGTAGTAGGCGCGGTTGTCCTGGAACTGGAACTGGCGTGGATTGCCGGTGAACGTGATGTAGAGGCCGAGGGCGCCCCCCACCGCGTCGGTGTTGAGGGCGACGATGCGGCCGATCTCGGCGAAGGCCACGGTGAGGAGCACGAAGTAGAAGCCCCGCAGCCCGAAGCGGAAGCCGAGATAGGCGATGAGGGCGCCCAGCGCGGCAGCGAGGGCGCCGCCCACCAGCATCCCGAGCCAGGGCGTGAGCCCGAGTGTCATCGAGAGCATGGCCGAGGTGTAGGCGCCCAGCCCCACGAACACCGCGTGTCCCGCGGAGAGCTGGCCGGCATAGCCGCCCACGAGGTTCCACGCCTGGCCGAGGTAGGCGTAGAAGAAGATGAAGATGAATACGGTCACCGCGTACGAGCTGAGCACGGTGGGCAGCGCCACCAGCGCCAGTACCCCCGCGAGCGCGGCCAGCCGCGGGGCGGTCATGCCGCGCGCTTGCCGAACAGGCCGGCGGGGCGGAACAGCAGGATGACGACGAGGAGCGAGAAGCTGACCAGCTCCTTCATGGACGGGGCGAGGAACACCGCGCCGAGCGACTCCGCCACCGAGACGAGCAGCCCGCCCACGAAGGCGCCGAGCAGGCTGCCCATTCCCCCGATGATGACGATGTTGAACGACGCCACCGAGAGGGACAGTCCGCCCGCGGGCTGAAAGGGCAGGATCGGCGAGACCAGCGCCCCCGCCGCCCCCACGCAGGCGGCGCCGATCCCGAAGGCGACGGCGTAGACACGGCCCACGTCGGTGCCGATCACGAGGGCGCCGTAGGGATTGTCGGAGGCAGCCCGGATGCGCCGGCCGAGATCGGTCCGGGCGAGGAAAACCCAGAGCGCGCCGGTTAGGGCCAGGGCCACGCCGAACGTGACGAGCCGGCCCACGTCGACGAAGAGCGGCCCCAGCCAGAGGGTGGCGGCGGTGAGCGGCGAGCGCACGCGCTGGGGATCGGGCCCGAACGCGACGAGGGCGGCGTTCTCGAGCACCAGGGCCACCCCCAGCATCAGGAGAATCTGCATCTCGTGGGGGGCGTCCACGATGCGATGCACGAGGCCGCGCTGCACCGCCCAGCCCAGGGCGAACAGGACCGCCGCGCAGACGGGGAAGCCCACGTAGGGATCGATACCGGCGCGGGTGGCGAGCATCCACGCGAGGTACATGCCCCAGACCATCATGTCCCCGTGGGCGAAGTTGACCACCCGCATGACGCCGAAGATCAGCGTCAGGCCCACCGCCATCAGGCTGTACACGCCCCCGAAGAGGAGCCCGCTGAGCAGGCCCTGCCCGACGAGGGTCAAGTCCACCTCAGGCGGCTCCGCGCCGGCCGCGCGTCAACGCTTCGGGCGCGGGAACACGAGCTTCTGGACCGCTGCCTCCTTCGGCCACACCGCGACCGGCTTCTGGCCGAGGATCTGGATCATGGTGGTGACGGCGTTGGGGTTGTCGCCCAGCTCGTTGAACATCACCGGACCGGCGTACTGCATGAGGCCGGCGGTGTAGCTGGTCTTCTTGATCGCGTCCACCACCGTGTCGGGATCGGTGGACTTGGCGCGCTCGAGCACGTCCGCGAGCACGAAGATCCCGTCGTAGGAGTAGCCGGAGTTGGTGTCGAAGGTCTTCCCGCTGGAGCGCTTGAGATAGTCCTCCGCCACCTTCTGGGTGCGCGGGTTCTTGAAGTTGGCCCACGGCACCGCGGACATCACGTACTCGAGGTCGTCCTTCAGCACCGCGAGCTGCCCCGCCTCGTAGAGCCCCGGACTCCCCGGCCCCACGATGCCCATGACCTCCACGCGCTGCTTGCGGAGCTCGGGGAGCAGGAGCTGGGCTGAGGCCGGCCGCGTGATGGGCGCGATGATGTCCGGTCGGGCGGCCTTGGCGCGCGAGACCTCGGTCGAGAGGTCCTGGGGCGGCTCGGGCCACGGGATCACGTCCACGATCTCCCACGCGGGCTTGGCGGCGGCGTGGCCGGCCTGGAAGCCCTTGGCCGCGTTCTGACCGAAGAGGTCGTTGCAGTACATCAGGACGACGCGCTTGGGCGCGACGCCGGATTCCGCGAAGATCTCCGTGAAGTAGCGCACCGCCCGCGCCCCGAAGGACGAGCCGGTGGGGAAGTTGCGGTACACGTACTGCACCTTCTGCTGCCCCTCCTTCACCGCCTTGGCGACGTTGGCAGTGATGGGATCGGCGGCGGCGATGTCGACGAGGAAGGGCACGCGGCGCTGCTGCGCCACCGGCACCATCGCCGCGGTGCTGCCCGAGTCGAACGAGCCCATGAGGATCTGGGCGCCCTGGTTGATCACGCGCTCCGCCTCGGTGCGCCCCACGTCGGGCTTGGTCTGCGTGTCGCCGACGATGAGCTCGAGCTTGGCGCCGCCCATGGACTTGATGCCGCCCGCCGCGTTTACCGCCTCCACCGCCATCGTCGCGCCCAGCCGGCAGGCCTGCCCCGGCTCGGCGAGCGGACCGGTGACGGGATGGACGGCGCCGATCTTGATCGCCGGCGCCTGGGCGCGCAGCGGGAGGGGGAATCCCAGCACCGCGGCGCCGGCGGCGGCGCCCTTGAGGACGGTCCGGCGGGACACGGAGGAGGACGGGCGGCGGCCGGTCATCGAGACTCTCCTTGCTCCAGCAGGGCCCGCGCGATGACGAGCCGCTGGATCTGGTTGGTACCCTCGTAGATCTGCGTGATCTTGGCGTCGCGCATGTAGCGCTCCACCGGGAACTCGCGCGTGTAGCCGTAGCCCCCGAAGATCTGCACGGCGTCGGTGGCGACCTTCATGGCGGTGTCCGAGGCGAGGCACTTCGCCACCGAGGCCTCGAACGCGGTGGAGGCGGCGCCGCGGTCCATGAGGGCGGCGGTGTGGTGCACCGCCAGCCGGGAGACGTGCACCGCCATCGCCATGTCGGCCAGCATGAACTGGATGCCTTGGAAGGTCGCGATAGCCTGATCGAACGACTTCCGCTCCTTCGCGTAGGCCACCGCGGCGTCGAGCGCCGCCTGAGCGATGCCCACCGCCTGCGCGCCGATGGTGGGCCGCGACGCCTCGAGCGTGCGCATGGCGAGGCGGAATCCCCCGCCCTCCTCGCCGAGCCGATTCTCCACGGGAATCTCGCAGTCGGTGAAGTGCAGCGCCACCGTGGGGCTGCCGCGGATGCCGAGCTTCTTCTCGTGCTTGCCCACCGTGAAGCCGGGCGTCCCCGGCTCGACGAGGAGCGCGGTGACGCCCCGGGCGCGCTGGGCGCGATCCGTGCTGACGAACACCGTGATCACGCCCGCGTGCGAGCCGTTGGTCACCCACATCTTGGAGCCGTTGACCACGTAGCGGTCGCCCTTGCGGACCGCCGAGCACGTCATGCCCGCGGCGTCGGAGCCGGAGCCCGGCTCGGAGAGCGAGAACGCGGCGGTGATCTCGCCGGTGGCCAGGCGCGGGAGGAAGCGCTTCTTCTGCTCCGTGTTCCCGCCCAGGGCGATGGGGTAGCCGCCGAGGTTCTGCACGAGGAAGATGGTGGACGTGGCGGCGCAGGCGCGCGCGACCTCTTCCGCGGCGAGGCAATAGGCGAGCGCGCCCGCCGCGGCGCCGCCGTACTCCTCGGGGATGTGCAGGCCCATCAGGCCCTGTTCGCCCAGGAGCCGGAGCTGCTCGGCGGGATACTCCTCGGTCTCGTCCACGTGGGCGGCCCGGGGCGCGATGCGCTCCTGCGAGATCTCGCGCGCGAGCCTCTGAATCGCCCGCTGGTCGTCAGTGAGGTACCAGGCCTGGTTCATGTTTTGCGGTAATCGTAGAACCCTTTGCCGGACTTGCGGCCGAGCTGCCCGGCCATGACCATTCTCTTGAGAAGCGGCGGTGGGGCGTAGCGGGCCTCGCGGAACTCTTCGAACATCACCTCGGCCACGTACATCGTGGTGTCGAGCCCGACCAGATCGAGGAGCGTGAAGGGGCCCATCGGATAGCCGCAGCCGAGCTTCATTGCGGTGTCGATGTCCTCGAGCGTCGCCAGCCCGCCCTCATAGACGCGGATGGCGTCGAGAAGGTACGGCACGAGGAGCCGGTTCACGATGAACGCGGTGGAGTCCTTCGCGCGCACCGGCACCTTGCCCGCCGCCTGCACCCACTCATACGCCTCCGCCACCGTCTTGTCGTCGGTGAGGATGGTCTGCACCACCTCCACCAGCTTCATCAACGGCACCGGGTTGAAGAAGTGGAGGCCCAGCACCTGGGCGGGGCGCTTGGTCGCCGCCGCCATGGCGGTGACGTTGCACGAGGAGGTGTTGGAGGCGAGGAGCGCGTGAGGCGGGCAAATGGCGTCGAGCTTCGCGAAGGTCTCGTTCTTCAGCGGCTGGTTCTCGGTGATCGCCTCGATGACGAGGTCGCAGTCCTTGAACGCCGAGAAGTCCGTGGCGCCGGTGATCCGGTCGAGGATCTGCTTCTTCCCGGCTTCGTCGAGCTTGGCCTTGGCGATGAGGCCGTCGAGCGTGCGCCGGAGGCCGCCGAGCCCGCGCTCGAGGAGCTCCGGGCTGGCCTCGACCACCACCGTGCGGAACCCCGCCTGCGCCGCGACCTGGACGATGCCGGAGCCCATGAGCCCACACCCGATCACACCGACGGTCTTGATGGCCATGCTGGGCAACTCCTGTTCGACCGCGCCTGGCGCAGGCCGGCGTTGTCGGGGTCGTGCGACGCGAGCGGGCTAGCGAATGCGGCGCACGGGCGGCGGGGGAAGCAGCGCCTCGTGGTTCGGATCGTCGGGGCAGTCGTTGACCATCACCTTGACCCGCGTCTTCCCGTAGCGGATGCTGCCGTCCGGCATGCGCTCGGGCGCATCGAGCCGCGCGGCGGGGACCGGCGCGAGATCGGGCCGCAGCGACTCTCGGAGGCTCGTGTCCGCGCTCTCGGGCTCCCGGCTGTTGAGGAGCTGGAGGATGGCCGAGGGCCCGGCCACGGGAGCCTTGGCGTCCTCGGCGCGGACGGGCGCCGCGGTGGCCACGATGGCCCCCAGCAGCCCGGCGGCAAGGAGGGTGATCAGCCTCATGGGCCTAATCGTACCTGATCAGGGCCTCGATCGGATAGCCACGAAGTCGGTCCCGACCCTTGAGGAACCCCAGCTCGATCAGGAAGGAGGCCCCTACCACCTTGCCCCCCAGCCGCTCCACCAGCCGCAGGGTGGCGGCCATGGTGCCCCCCGTGGCCAGGAGATCGTCCACCACCAGCACCGTCTGGCCGGGCTGGATGGCGTCTTCGTGGATCGCCAGGACGTCGCGCCCGTACTCCAGCTCGTACTCCTCCTCGATGGTCGGTCCCGGCAGCTTGCCCCGCTTGCGCACGGGCACGAAGCCCGCCTTGAGCTCGTGGGCCAGCGCCCCGCCGAAGATGAAGCCGCGCGACTCGACTCCCACGACGATCTCGACCGGGATCGCGTGATACTTCTGGGCGAGATGGTCGATCACGGCCGCCCATGCGGGGCCATCCTTCAGCAGCGTCGTGATGTCCTTGAAGAGGATGCCCTCGGTGGGAAAGTTCTTGATATCGCGAATCTTCGAGCGGAGCTCGGTCACGTCCATCGCGGGACAGGATGTTACCCGTAGCCTGCGAAGGGTGCAAGGTGTAACCCGGCCTCAGCCGGCGGCGAGGTGCTCCCCGAGCGAGGCTAGATCGGTGACGACGAGATCGGCGTGCGCGGCGACCGGCCGGCCGCCGACCACGTAGTGCACCGCTCGCATGCCCACGGCCCGCGCCCCCTCGACGTCCGCCTCAGGATTGTCGCCGATGTGCGCGACCTCATGGGGCTCGAGGCCCAGCTCGGGCCCGAGCTTGGCCAGGGTGCGACGGAAGATCTCCGCCTCCGGCTTTCGCAGCCCCACCTCGTCCGAGAAGGTGACGACTTGGAAGTGGCGCAGCAGGCCCTCGCGCTCGAGGTACCGGCGCAGCACCATGCCCGGCGTCCGCCCGGTGTTCGAGATGACCCCCAGCCGGAGACCCTGGGCCGCCAGCGTCCGGACCGCGTCCCCCGCGCCCGGGCAAAGCGCCGGCGGCCACCGGAGGACGGGATCGGCGTAGCCGCGGAGCAGCGCGTCCATCCGCGAGCCGGTGACTCGGGCGGCCGCGCCCGGCGCCACGCAGTCGAGCACCAGGGCCACCTGCTCGGCGAAGCCGGGGTCGCGGTGGCGATTCCAGAAGCGCTCCTCGAGGAGTCCCTGGGAGCGCTCGTAGCCCTCCTCCACCTGGTCGGCGTCGACCTCGAGGCCCGACCAGCGCAGCGCCGAGTGGAGCGCCTCGAGGCGGAGCCGGCGCTGCGCCGCGAGATTCTCCGGCGCGTCCTCCGCCAAAGTCTGCCAGAAATCGAACGTGACGCCCCGGATCATGCGTGCCGCTCCAGCACCGCGATGGCCTCCGGCAGCGCCTCCAGGCCCGCGATCACGAGATCCGGCTCGGGTGGGCCCGCGGCGCCCCCTGCCGCCACGACCTGCACCACGCGAAGCCCCGCGTTGCGGGCGCCCTCGACGTCCAGCCGCGAGTCGTCGCCCACGTGGGCGGCCTCTCCGGGCGGCACGCCGAGGGCGTCCAAAGTGAGCCGGAAGATCTCGGCGGCGGGCTTTCGCACCCCGACCTCATCGGAGAACGTCAGGTGATGGAAGCAGGACAGGAGGCCGTGCCCCTCGAGAATGCGGCGCAGGGCGCGGCCGGGCGTCCGCATGGTATTCGACACCACCCCCAGCCGAAGCCCGCGCCCGGCCAGGGTCTGCAGCGCCCCGCGCGCGCCGGTGTCCGCCCGCGGCGGGACCAGCAGCGCGGGCGCGGCGTAGGCCTCGATCAGCGCCTCCATCGTCGCTTCGGCCACCCGGGCGGAGAGGCCGGGTTCGGCCCCTTCGAGAATGGACGCCACGTGGCGGACGACGGGGATGTCGCGATTGTCCGACCACACCCAGGTCAGCTCGCGCGCGGAGTGCTCGTAGCCGCGACCGAGGTCTTTCGGCGTCACGCGGAATCCCGCCCGGGTGAGGATGGCCTCGAAGTCGGCGAGGCGCCGCTCGCGATACCGATCGTCGGCACGCGGGCCCTCGAAGACGAGCGTGCCCCAGAAGTCCACGGTGACGGCACGGATCGGCCGGGGCACGGGGGCGCGGGCGCCGCTCAGGCGAAGCGGGGCTTCCGCTTCTCCAGATAGGCGCTGAGCGCCTCGCGGGGCTCGCCGGTGGTGTAGGACTGTGCGAAGGCGTGGATGCCGGACTCGATGGCGGTGCGAAGGTCCGTGTTCCGCCACCGGATGATCAGCTCCTTCTGCAGCCGCACCGCGCTGGGCGCGCACTCGAGGATGGACGCGGCGAGCTCGCGCGTGGCGGGCTCGAGCGCCTCCGGCGCCACTGCGCGGTTGACCAGCCCCCACTGCAGCGCCTGCGCGCCGGTGACCGGCGCGCCCACCAGCAACAGCTCCGCGGCGCGCCCCGGGCCCACCAGCGCAGGCAGGAGCGCCGCCTCGATCACCGAGGGAATGCCCACGCGGATCTCGGGAAGGCCGAGCAGCGCCGTGGTCGTGGCCACGCGCAGGTCGCAGGCCATCGCCAGCTCGAACCCGGCACCGAGACAGGCGCCGTTGATCATGGCGATGGTCGCGAAGGGCGCCTCGTGCACGGCGTGAATGGCCTCGTGGAGCCCGCTGATCAGCGCCTTCGCGCTCGTGGGATCCAGATCGCGCAGCACCTGGATCTGCATGCCCGCGGTCATCGCCCGCCCCGCTCCGGTGATCACGGCGACGCGCACGTCGGGCTCGCGCGCGAGCCCGACGAACGTGTCGCGCAGCCCGCGGATGATGCCGGGCTCGAGGAGGTTCAGGGGCGGCCGGTCGAGCGTCACCCAGGCGCAGCCGTCCTCCTGCTCGACCCGGACACGGCCGTCCATCAGTAGCGCGGCATCCCGCGGTCCACCGAGCGCGCCCACTGATCGATGCCGCCGGAGAGGTTCCAGACCCGGCCGAAGCCGAGCTGGGCGAGATAGTCCGCCACCGCCGCGCTCCGCACGCCGTGATGGCAGATCACCACGATCTCGTCCTTGGGGTCGAGCTCGTCCGTGCGGTGCTCCAGCTCCTCCATGGGGATGTGCATCGCGTTGTCGATGCGGGCGAGCGCCGTCTCCCAATTGTCGCGGATGTCGAGCAACACTACCGGCTCGCGCGCATCCAGCCGTTTCTTGAGATCGGCGGGCTTGATGTCCCGGGCCATCGCAATCGCCTCCTCGGGGGGGATGTTGCGCTCACCATACCACTAGTCCGCGGGCAGCAGGACGGAGGTCTCCGGGGAGACCTCGATCTTCACGCGGTCGCCGTGCTTGAAGCCGCGGCCGGCCAGCGCGGACGTGAGCATCTCCACCCGCACGACCGCGCCGGGAATCGCGACGTCGTAGAGGGCGCGGCCGCCCTCGAAGACGTAGCTCTGCACGGTGCCGGGAATGCCGCCCGGCACGAGCGCCGCCTCGTCGATGCGCAGGGCCTCGGGCCGCAGGCAGAGGAGCCCACGCGCTCCCAGCGTCCACGGGTGTCCGCCGTGGCCTACCGGCACGCGCGCGCCTCCGTCGGTCTCCACGACCACGCCCATCTCGCGAAGCTCGACCACGCGCACGGCCACGAGGTTGACCCCGCCCACGAGCTCGGCCACCGCCCGGCGGCGCGGGCGCCAGTAGACGTCCTCGGGCTTGCCTTCCTGGACGATGCGGCCGCCCACGAGCACCGCGATGCGCGTGGAGAGCGCGAGCGCCTCGGCGCCATCGCGCGTGGCGTAGATCGTGGTGATGGCGGCCTCCTTGAGCAGGCGCGCGAGCTCGAGGCGCGCCGGCCCGCGTCGCGGCGCCTCCAGCGCGGCGACCGGCTCGTCGAGCAGGAGCAGCCGCGGCTCGGTGGCCAGCGCCCGCGCGAGCGCGGCGCGCAGGGGCTCGAGGTCGCGCAGGTCGCCCGGGCGCCGGTCGGCGAAGCCCGCGAGCCCGACGCGGCCGAGCGCTCGGGCGACCTGCCCGGCGAGCGCGGCGCCGCGCGCGCCCCGCTGGCGCAGACCGAAGCCCACGTTCTCGCCCACCGTCATGTGCGGCCAGAGCGCGTAGTTCGCGACGCCTCCGAAGACCATCCCGATGTTCCGCTCCCACGTCGGCACGGCGTCGATGGGGACGTCGTCCACCACGATGCGCCCGGCGTCCGGCCGCTCGAACCCGGCGAGCAACCGGAGCAGCGTGGTCTTCCCGCTGCCCGGCGATCCCAGCAGCGTGTAGATCTCACCGGGAAGCACGAACAGCGATACGTCGTCGACCGTCCAGCCGCCGCGGGCGCGCTTGCCCACGCCCTCCATGCGGACCTCGGAGAGACGGACCAGCGCCTCGCCGCTCATGCCGCGATCGCGTCCGCGGCGCCGCCCCGGCCGCGGAACGCGCGCCGGAGCAGCGGCACCACCGCCAGGCCGAAGGCCGCGAACAGCACGAAGACGGTCCACATCGGCGCCATCGTCAGCACGGTCGTGGCGAAGACCGGACCGAGAAAGGCCGCGCCGATGCGCGAGGAATTGACGAAGCCGATCGCGGTGCCGGAGGAGCGCTGCGCGATCGCCGCGACGGAAAGCGGGAAGATCGGCGCGATGCAGAGCACCTGGAGGAAGCGCAGGGCTCCAAAGCTCCACACCTCGGGCGCCAGGGCCTGGGCGGCGAGGAGTACCGAGGAGAGGGCCAGGAACCAGACAATGGCCCGCAGATCGCCCACCAGCTCGCCGAGGCGCGGGGCGACCAGCGAGCCCACCGCGGCGGCGAGCCCGGTCACGAAGATGACGAGGCCGCCGGTTTCCAGGGTGTCCGCGGGCGCGACGCCCAGCGGAGGAAGAACCTGTGGAAGGATCGCAGTGAGGAAGAAGATCTGCGTGGAGGCCGCGAGCACGAGGAGGCAGACGGTCGCGACCTCGAAGATGGAGGTCGTCCCCTTCCGCGTCTCCGCCGCCGCGGGCGCGGCGCCGCCGGGCACGCCGAAACCCACGAGCACGCAGCAGCCCCACAGCAGCGTGCCACCGAGGAGGAACGACTCCGTGAAGCCCATGCGCGCGGCGGAGAAGGCGCCCACCGGCGGGCCCAGCACTTGACCCAGCGTCATCCCCGACTGGATGGCGGAAATGTCACGCCGTACGTCGCCCCCCGTGCGCCGGCCCGCCATGATGAAGGCGAACGTGGACGAGGCGCCCATGAGCCCCAGGAAGACGCGTGCGCCCAGCATCTGCGGCAACGTGCGGGCCATGGCCATCAGGAAGAAGCCCGCGCCTTGGAGGAGCTGCACCAGCATGTAGAAGCCCTTGGGATCGCCGCGGCCGGCGAGGCGCCCGGAGAGCGGCGCCGTCACCACCGTGATCAGCGAGCTGATGCCGAGGATCCACCCCGTCCACCGGATCGTGGACACCTCGTCGAGCGTGCTGATCCGGTGGATGTAGAAGGGCAGGCTCACGAAGACGAACGACCACGCGAAGCTGCCCACGAACATCGCGAGGGGAATCGTCCAGCGCGCGCGGAACGCGCGGGTGACGCCTCCCGGGCCCTTCACTCGTACACGATCACGCTACGCTTCACGTCCCCCTGGAGCATGAGCTCGAACGCCTGATTGAGCTCGGCGAGGGGCAGCCGACGGCTGATCAGCTCGTCCAACTTGTACGTGCCCGCCTTGTAGAGATCGAGGAGGAGCGGCACGTCCGTACGCTGATGCCCGCCGCCGAACGAGGTCCCGGTGAGGATGCGCTGCTGGAGGAACATGGTGGGATCGATGGACAGCCGCGTGCCGGAGGGGCACACCCCCACCACCACCGCCATGCCCCCGCGGTGCGTGCTGGCCAGCGCTTGCTCGATCGTCTTCTGCGTGCCGACCACCTCGAACGCGTAGTCCACGCCGCCCCGCCCGGCGATCTCGACCACGCGGGCGACCGGATCCTCGCGGGAGGCGTCGACGAGGTGGGTCGCGCCGAACTCCTCCGCCCAGCCCAGCTTCTTGCGCGAGAGATCGACGGCGATGACCTTCCCCGCCCCCACGAGGCGCGCGGCCTGTATGGTGTTGAGGCCCACGCCGCCGCAGCCGAACACCGCCACGCTCGCCCCCGCCGGCACCTTCGCGGCATTGAGCACGGGCCCCGCCCCCGCGAGCACCCCGCAGCTCACGAGGCACGCCACGTCGAGGGGCACGTCGCGGCGGATGGGGATCACGCTCTCCTCCATCAGTACGCCGTGCGTCGCGTAGCCGGCCACGCCGAGGAAATGGTGCAGCGGCTGCCCGCGCTTGCGGAGCCGCGTCGTCCCGTCGAGCAGGAACCAGCGCGGCTTGTCGCGCAGCGCGCAGAGGGTGGGCCGGCCGTTGGCGCAGTACCAGCATTTGCCGCACGACGGGATGTAGCTCGAGCACACGTGATCGCCCACCTGCACCGACTCCACCCCCGGCCCCACCGCCTCCACCACCCCGGAGGCCTCGTGGCCGAGCACCACCGGGAGCGGGTGCGGGTAGTCTCCGTTCACCACGTGGTAGTCGCTGTGGCAGACCCCGTTGGCGGCGAAGCGCACGCGCACCTCGTGGGGGCCGGGCTCGAGGAGCTCGACCGTCTCCACCACCAGGGGCTTCTTCACGTCGTAGAGCACCGCCGCCGTCGTGTTCATGGCCGTCCCTCACCGCAGCATGCAGAAGCCCTGCGCCTCGATGCCGAGCGCCGGATTGAACTTCGAGCGGAAGTTCTCCAGCGCCACCGCTGCCGCCAGCTCCACGATCTGCGCCTCGCTAAAGTGTCCCCGCAGCCGCGCGTGGAGGGCGTCGGTCACGCGCTCGCCGGTGATCGTCATCGCCTCCGCGTATTCCAGCGCGTCCCGCTCCATCGGCGAGAACAGCGCGCTGTCCCGCCAGCGCGGCACCTCCTGCACCTTCTCCTCGCTCGCCCCCGCCTGCATCCCCCTGGATGCGTTGATGTCGATTCAGAAGGGACAGCCGTTGATCAGGGCGACGCGGAGATAGACGAGCGGCAGCAGTCCCTTCGGCAGGAGCCCCGATCGGTCCACCGCCGCGGCCAGCCGCTTGGCCGCCTGCAGGATGCCCGGCGTGTGGCCGAGGACCTTGCTGGTGTTGAGCACATAGCCGAAGGTCTCGCGCTCCTTGCCGAAGATCTCCTGGAGGATCGGGTCGCCTCCGTCGTCCTCGATCTCGCGCACGCGCGGCATGCCGCTCCTCCTCTCGCTTCTCAGGCCACACGCGCGAGCAGCGCGCGGACGCGCGCCACCGTGTCGGCGGGCTCGAAGGGCTTGGCGATGAAATCGTCGGCGCCGAGCTCGGCGGCGCGGGCGCGACCCGCGTCGTCGGCGTTCGCGGTGAGCATGATCACGGGCAGCCGCGCCGTCGCCGGCGCCTCGCGGAGGCGGCGGAGGGTCTCGAAGCCGTCGGGGGCAGGCATGACCACGTCCAGGATGATCAGGTCGGCGGGCGCCTCTGCCAGCCGCGCCAGCGCTGCCCGTCCGCCATTGACCGCGGCCGCGTCGAAGCCGGCGGCGTGAAGAATCATGGCGAGGATTCGGCCGATCTCCGGCTCGTCGTCGACGATCAACACTCGTTTGCGGTTCTGGATCCCGTCATCCATTTATCCGCTCGCCTCGCCTTCGGCTCGCCAAGCAACTGCCCCCGGACCGCCGTCTCAAGCGTGCGGCTCGCCAACCAACTGCCCCGGACATTACGTTCAGGCAAAATAGCTCGGCATGATCTCGCGGAAGAGGGCGAGGAGGCCGCCCTCGCGCGCGGCGGGGGCGACGCGGTCGGCGCGCGCGCGCACCCCGTCGGGCGCGCTCGGCATGGCCACGCCGAGGCCCGCGGCGTCGATCATCTCGAGGTCGTTCTCCTGGTCGCCCACCGCGATGGTCCGCTCCAGCGACACGCCGAGATGCTCGCAGAGATGCCGCAGCGCCACGCCCTTGGACGCCGCGGCCGGGATCATCTCGAGATAGTCGGTGCGGGTCATGACCAGGCGGGCGTCGGGCTGCGCCACCGGCTCGAGCTCGCCGCGCACCACCGGCAGCGTCGCGGGGTGGCCGATGAAGAGGCTCTTCACGAAGCCGCCCAGCCGGAGGAAATCCAGCGGGTCCGGCATCGTCTCGAGGCGGATCTGCTGCTCTCCCGCGTACTCGAGCACGGGAAAGGTCTCCTCGAGGCAGTAGAGCCGGTCGTCCCTGTAGAACAGAGGATGCACCGGCGCATTCGCGAAGATCTCGTAGGCGCGCGCGAGAATGCCGCGCGGCAGCGTGAGCGAGAAGAGGTCGCGCCCCTCCTCGTGATCCCGCACGAGCGCGCCGTTGTAGAAGATGCACGGCGCGGTGATGCCGAGCTCGTCGCGGAAGCGCTCGGCGCCCGGCGGCATGCGACCGGTGGCGAGCGAGATCAACAGGCCGCGCTCACGCGCGAGGTGGAAGGCCTTGACGAGGGCGGGATCGAGCGGCTCGGACTTGCCGACGAGAGTGCCGTCGAGATCGCAGACCAGGAGGTCCCAGGTCATGCCTAGCGGCGGCCCGCCGGCGCGGGCGCCCCGAGCACGGCCGCCGTCTGATCGCGCAGCCGCTTCGCCCAGCCCGCCGCCTCGCCGGTGGCGCCGGGCAAGGGACAGGCCGCCACCGCGGTGGCCTCGACGCCCAGCGCGCGCACCCGGCTCACGATGTCGGCAAGCGGGATCACGCCGTCGCCGGGGGGCAGCCGATGCGCATCGCGGAGCGTCTCCGGATCGCCCGCGGGGGCGTCCGCGATCCGCACGAGCCCGATCCAGCGTGGTCGCAGATGCCCGACGTCCTCGGGCCGCGATCCCGCCAGGTGCATGTGGAACGTATCGAGCGCAATCCCGAGCGACTTCCGACCCACCGCCTCGATCACGTCCCCCGCCTCGCGGATGGTGCGGATCGACGACCACGCGTGCCCGAGGGGCAGAATGGCCAGACCCACGTCGTAGCGCTCGACCGCCAGCGCGAGCCGGCCCAGCGTGTGGCGGGCCTCGCGGAGGGCGTCCCGCTCGTCGGCGCCGTCGGGCCGCTCGCCCGGCTGTATCACCACCCACGGCGCGCCGAACGCGCGGGCGAGCGCGGCGGCTCCGTGGACCTGCGCGGTCACCGCCTCCAGCCCCACGCGCTCGCGGAAGGTGGCGTCGGGGATGGGGGCGAGCGCGGCGGCGGCGAGGTTGCGGCGCTTGAGCGCGGCCGCCACCGCCTCTGGCCCCCTCCGCTCCAGCTCGCGCCACAGCTTGGGGAGCCAGAGCTCCACCGCCTCGTACCCGGCGGCCGCTGCGCCCGCGAGCTCCTCGTCGAGCGGCCAGTCCGGCACGCAGGCGCCGGAGAGGGCCAGCCTCACGCCTTGCGCTCCCGCTCACTGAACTCCGCGGCGCAGCGCGGCCCGCAGAAGTAGACGCTGCGCCCGCCCGATTCGTCGCGAATCGCGCGCGAGCGGACCACGTAGGTCCCGCACACGGGATCCTTCACGAGCTCGTCGCGGCCGCGGGACTCCTCGAGCCGCGTGCGCCCGAGACGCTCGAGGGCGCCCTTGACGACAGGCCAGAGCACGACGATCAGCACCATGATCAGGCCGAGGAGGAAGAGCCCGCGCATCCGCTTAGCCGCGCGGCTCGGGGCGGATCGACAGCGAGCGGAGGAAGTCGCGATCCTGCTCGGTGACGTCGAACGCGTCGCCGCCGTCCGGCTTGCGCGCGCCCGCGAAGAAGATGCCGGTCTCCGCCCCCCGCCGCAGGATCTCCTGCACGGCCTCGCGCGAGGCCTGGGTGGCCCTCAGCGACACTTCGATGGCCTGCAGCAGCTTGGCCATGAGCGCGTCGTGGGGCTCGGAAGGCATGGTCAGATGCTATCACGTAAGATCGGGCGCGAGGAGGGCCGCTCAATGGCCGGTGACTGGCAGTTCGTGCGCTCCACCCCGCTCCGCTCGATGGGCAAGCTGACGCTGCGCGAGGATACGTGGCGGCTGCCCACCGGTACCGAGCGTGCCTATCCCGTGCTGTACGTCGGAACCACCGTCGGCGTGGTGCCGCTCGTCGAGAGGGACCGGGTCGTGCTGATCCGCCAGTTCCGGCACCTCGTGAGAGACGATTCCTGGGAGCTACCGGGCGGCGGCGCGCTCCCGGGCGAGCGGCCGGAGGAGGCGGCGCAGCGGGAGCTGCGCGAGGAGGGCGGCTATCGCGCGGGGCGGCTCACGTTCCTGACCCGCTTCTTCCCCTCCAGCGCCTATCTCGACGAGGAGGCCCACTGCTATCTGGGAGAGGAGCTGGTCGCGGATCCCCTGCCGTCGGACGACGACGAGTTCTTCGAGCGGCGCATTGTCCCGCTCCGGGATGCGGTCGCGATGGCGCTGGACGACCGAATCACGGAGTCCGTGTCCAAGGTCGCGCTCCTCGCCGCGGCGCTCCGGCTCGGAGTCCGGGTCTAGACGTCACGCAGCGTAGCGGTGTCGGCGCGATTTACGATCTTGCGATCCGGCGATTCTGGCCACCGGCAAGTGGCCGTTCCAGCGCGGATCTCATTCCGGCACGGCTCTTGCCACAGCAGGTGTATTAGCAGCAACGGCAGTACAGGCGGGGCTGGTCACGTCCGCGGCCTGACCAGCCCGCCGCCACGGGCGCCGGTCCTCCCCGGCGCCCGTGGTTCTCTTCTTCCTATGGCTTCCTCTCCTCCACCCTCCCGACCTTCCGCACTCCTTCGGCGAGCCTTTTCGCGTCCGCGGCGAAGAAGCGGGCGAAGTCGTCCCCCTGCTTGAACGCGATGGGAGTCTCGATCTTGTCCATCGCCCCCTTGAACTCGGGGTCGGCCACCGCCGCGCGCAGCGCATCCCGCAGCCGGGCCAGCACGGGCTCGGGTGTCCCGCGTGGAGCGAACACGCCCGCCCAGATGTAGAACTCGGCGTCGGGGTAGCCGAGCTCCTTGAACGTCGGCACGTCGGGCAAGGCGGCCACGCGCGACTCCCCCCAGCCCGCGAGGGCGCGGAGCTTGCCCGCCTTGATGTGCGGGAGGACCACCGCGGGACCGGACGCGAGCGCGTCGACGTGGCCGCCGAGGAGCGCTGTCAGCGCGGGCCCCGCACCCGCGTGGGGCACGTGCCGGAGCTTGATGCCCGCCGCATGGGACAGGAGCTCCATCGCCATGTGGAGCGTGCCGTAGATGCCCGAGGACGAGTACGAGATCTGCCCCGGCCGCTGCCGCGCGTCCTCGATGAAATGCTTCGCGGTCTTCCACGGGCTCTCCGTGCGGACGACGAGCACGGTGGGATCGGCGGAGATCAGCGCGATCGGCGTGAGCTGATCCACCGTGTAGGCGGGTGGGCGCCCGAAGAGCTTGTCCGCCTCGGGGATGATCGAGATGCTCGACAGCGCCAGCAGCAGCGTGTACCCGTCGGGCTTGCTCGTGGCCGCGAACTGCATGCCGACGGCGCCCGCCGCGCCCGTCTTGTTGACCACGCCCACCGGCTGCTTGAGCGTGCGCTCCATCGCGGCGGCCACCGGCCGCGCGGTGAGATCGGCCACGCCGCCCGGCGGGAAGGGCACCACCATGGTGATGGGGCGCGAGGGATATACGTCCTGGGCGAAGACAGGGCCCGCCATGCCCAGGAGGCCGGCAGCCAGCGCGAGCGCGATCCGGTATCGACTCACGGGGCGTCTCCTTTCTCCGCGAGCGCGAGGCGCCCGCGCCAGTCGAGGCCGCGCACGATCCACGCGCGCAGGCCGAGGAGCAGCAGGGCTGCCCCCACCGCCAGCAGCACGGCGGCGATGGGGCGGCTAACGAAGATGGCGTAGTGGCCGTCGGACATCGCCAGCGACTGGCGCAGGCTCATCTCGAGCAGCGGTGCGAGAATGGCGCCCAGCACGATGGGCGCGGTCTCGAAGTCGAGCTTGCGCAGGAGCCAGCCCAGCACGCCCATGGTGACGGCGATCCACACGTCCACGACGCTGCCGTTCACCGCGTAGACACCCACCACGCAGAACACGATGATGGCGGGGTAGAGCAGCGCGTAGGGGATGCGCAGCACGTTCACGAAGAGACCCACCATGGGCAGGTTCAGCATGAGCAGCATCACGTTTCCCACGTACATCGACGCGATGAAGCCCCAGAAGAGCGCCGGCTGCTGCTGGATGAGCAGCGGCCCCGGCGACACGCCGTGCACCATGAGGGCGGCCAGCATGACCGCCGGGATCGGGCCGGAGGGCACGCCGAGGGCGAGCATGGGCACGAAGGCGCCGGAGGTGGCCGAGTTGTTGGCGGACTCGGGGCCGGCCACGCCCGCCACCGCGCCCTGCCCGAACTCCTCCGGGTGCCGCGAGAGACGGCGCTCCACCGCGTAGGAGACGAAGCTCGAGATGATGTGCGCCGAGCCGGGCACGATGCCGATGAGGAAGCCCAGCACGGTGCCGCGGCCGATCGGCCCCATGGAGTCGCGCCACTCCTGGCGCGAGGGCAGGAGCTCGCGCAGCTTCGGCTTCTGCACCTTGGGCGGCGTCGGCTGCCCGGCGCTTGCCAAGACCTCGGCGAGGCCGAAGAGGCCCACCGCGAGCGGCACCACGCCGATGCCGTCCCCCAGCTCCACCACGCCGTAGGCGAAGCGGAAGTAGCCCGACATGGGATCGATGCCCACCATGCCCAGCAGCAAGCCCAGCGCGGCCATCGCGAGGGACTTCAGCATCGAGCCGCCGGTCATGTAGGCGAGCACGAGGAGCCCCAGCAGGAGCAGGGCGAAGTTCTCCGGCGGACCCAGGCGCAGCGCGAAGCTCGCCAGCGGCGGGGCAAGGAGCATCAGCCCCACCACCGACACCGTGCCCGCGACGAAGGAGCCCACCGCGGCGATGGCCAGAGCGGCGCCCGCCCGCCCCTTGCGCGCCATCGCATAGCCGTCGATGCAGGTCATTACCGAAGCGGCCTCGCCGGGGATGCGCATGAGGATCGACGTCGTGGAACCGCCGTACATGGCGCCGTAGTAGATGCCGGCGAGCAGCACGATGGCCCGCGTCGCGTCGAGGCCGAACGTCGCGGGAAGCAACAGGCTGATCCCAGCCAGTGGTCCCACGCCCGGCAGCACGCCCACGAGCGTGCCGATCACGCAGCCCGCGAACGCGTAGAAGAGAATCGGCGGCTGCAGTGCCACGCTGAAGCCCAGCGCCAGGTTCTGCAGCGTCTCGAGCACGCGGTCAGAACCCCAGCGGTCCCACCGGCAGCGGGACCTTGAGCAGGGTGTTGAAGAGGTAGAACGAGCCCCACGCCATTCCCGCCGCGAAGGCGGCGGTGGTGACGAGGCCGCGGCGCTCGACGGCACCCACGAGGAAGAGCAGCATCACGAGCACGCTCAGCCGGTAGCCGACACGCTCGAGACCGAGCGTGAGGAACGCGCCGGCCGCCACGATCACCAGGGCGCGTCGCGTCTCGCGCCAATCCACGTCGCCGAGGCGGGTGGCGCGGCCGCCGAACGCCACGATGGCGATGCCGAGCCCCAGGGCGACGAGGGCCAGCGCGGCGGGAAACGCCCCGGGCCCCGGCTCGCGCCAGCTGCCGAGGGGCAGGCGGCGGCACTCCCACAGCACCCAGAGCGCGAGGAGCACGAGCGCTCCGCCCCCGGCGCGATCGATGGTCAGCACGTATTTAATACGTGGCCCGGCCGCCGGAGAGGTCGTACACCGCGCCGGTGCTGAAGGAGCACTCGTCGGAGGCCAGCCAGGCCACCAGCGCCGCCACCTCCTCCGGACGCCCCACGCGGCCCATGGGGATCTTGGAGACGAGGAAATCGACGGTGCTCCGCTCCATCTGCTGGAGCAATTCGGTGCCGATCACCGCCGGCGCCACCGCATTGACGAGGATCCCACGCGTGGCGACCTCCTTCGCGACCGCCTTGGTGAGACCGATGACGCCGGCCTTCGCGGTGGAGTACGGGACCAGGGTGGGATTGCCTTCCTTGCCGGCGATCGAGGCAATGTTGATGATGCGCCCGCCCCCCTGGGGGAGCATCACCTTCACCGCGGCGCGGCAGCCGTAGAACACGCTGGCGAGGTCGACGTCGATCACGCGTGCCCAGTCCTCGTCGCTCAGCTCCCAGATGGGAAACGAGCGCCCGGTGATGCCGGCATTGTTCACGAGGACGTCGAGCCGCCCCCAGCGGCGCACGACCGCCGCCACCGCCGCGTCGACCTCGGCCGAGCGCGTGACGTCGGCCGTGAGCGCGAGGACTTCAGGTCCGAGGGTCTTGGCCGCCGCCTCCGCGCCCGCGCGGTCGAGGTCGAGCACGGCCACGCGTGCCCCGTCGGCGGCCAGCCGGCGGGCGATGGCGAGACCGATGCCGCGGGCGGCGCCGGTGACGAGCGCGGCGCGACCGGTCAGGGACACGGTGTCCTCCTAGTACACGGGCGGCGCGTAAATGGTCAGACAGAAGAGCGGCGCCGTGCCAGGATTGTCGACGTGGTGCCGGGTGCCCGCGGGAATCATGACGCAGGCGCCGGGGCCCGCCTCGCTCTCCACCTCGCCCATACGCACCCGGGCGAGGCCCTCGATCACGTAGATGATCTGGTCGCCGGTGTGGGTCTCCGCCGGCCCCGCGTCCTCGCCGGGCCCGATCGTCATGACCGCGGTCTGGCTCCGCCCCGTGTCCTGCATGATCTCGAAGTACTGGCCGTGGAAGCGGCGCGTGTCGATGACGCCGCCGCCGGCTCGGTCCGATTCACTCATGGCTGTCCTCCCGGGGCGGGCCCGGCGGCGGCCTGTGTCCAGGCCTGGGTGCGCCGGGTGACGCCCTTCATGGCGATCCAGTAGAGCAACCGCACGCCCAGTCCCATGGCGATGATGAGGACGGACATCGCGGCGGCCTGGGCGGTGTCGCCCGCGTCGTCCATCAGCAGCACCGCGACCGCGGCCAGCTCCGTCCCGGGCGCGACGAGGAACACCACCGCGGACAGCGTGACCATCGCGTTCAGGAAGAAGTACATGCTGATGGCCACGATCGAGGGCAGCGCCATCGGCACCGTGACGCGCCAGAACGTGCGGTAGAACGGCACTCCCAGCGAGGCAGACACGTTCTCGAACTCGGCGTCCATCTGCTTGAGCGAGGCGGTGGCGGTGAGGAAGCCGACCGTGAAGTAGTGGATCACGTTCGAGACGACGAGGATGGCGAGCGTGCCGTAGAGCCGGTTGAGCGGACTGTCCGGGGCGTTGAACGTGAAGATGTAGGCGAGACCCAGGACCATGCCCGGGATGGACACGGGCAGGATCGACAGGAGATAGAGCGGCCCGCTCGCCACCGTACGGCACTTCTCCACCACGTAGGCGCCTCCGAAGGTCAGCACGGTCCCCACCAGGGCCGTCCACAGCGCCACGTGGAGGCTGTTCCAGAGCGGCGTGTAGCCGCCCACCGTGTCGAACGCGTAGTGCTTGAGAGTGAGCCCCATGTTGTAGGGCCAGCGGTGCACCAGCGAGGCGATCAGGATCACCACGTAGATCCCCCCGATCACGAGGGCGATGAGCCCGCAATAGATGGTGGCGAGCCCGTCGGTGAGCGGCGCGGGCGCCGGGATCAACGGCTTGGACGACGCGGTCACCAGCGCGTACTGCCGGCGCTGGACCACGCGATCGACCACGAAGGCCAGCAGCGCGGGGATCAGGAGGACCACCGACACCGTGGCGCCCATGGTGAAGTTCTGCTGGCCCGACACCTGATTGTAGATCTCGGTGGCCATCACGGAGAACTTGCCACCGATCACCTTGGGCGCGCCGAAGTCGGTGATGACGGTGGTGAAGACCACGAAGCAGGCGCTCACCAGCCCGAACTTCACGCCGGGGAGCGTCACGGTGAGGAAGGTCTTCGCGCCCGAGGCCCCCAGCGTCCGCGCCGCGTCGTAGAGCCGGGCGTCGGTGGCGGACAAGGCCGCGATCAGGATGAGGAGCGCGTGGGGGAAGCAGTAGAACACCTCCGCGAACACGATCCCCTTGGCCCCGTAGATCCCCACGTTCCAGCCGGTGGCGCGGGTGAAAATCCCGTTGTTCCCGAAGACGTAGACGAACGCGAAGGCCTGCACCAGCGACGGCGCGAAGATCGGCAGCATGGCGACCACCCGGAAGAGGCCCTTGGCCGGCACCTGCGTGCGCGTGAGCGCATAGGCGTAGGCGAACGCCAGGGCCACCGTGAGCGCCATGGACAGCAGCGCGACGGAGAGGCTGTTGGTGATGGACGCCGAGATCGCCGGCGTCCCGAAGTAGCGGACGTAGTTGGCGAGGCCGATCCAGCGCCCGTCGTTGTCGAGCAGGCTCCGCCAGACGATCTTCGCCATCGGCAGCAGGATGAAGAGATAGAGGACGGCGCCGAAGCCTGCGACCAGCGCCCAGCGGACGGCGTCTTCCTTGCCGAACCGGTGGCGGACGGTCCGGTCGGGGATAGCGGCGCCGGCTTCCGCGGAGACGACGGCCACGCGCTAGCCCTCGGCGGGGAACACGCGCAGGGCCTCCGGCCGCAGCGCGAGGTCGAGCTCGCCGCCCTCCTTCACGCCCAGCTCGGCGAAGGCGTTCGCCGCCACGTCGCACTCGAGCACCGCCCCCGCCTCGCCGGGCAGCGCCAGGGCCAGACGCGTGAAGGAGCCCAGGAACTGGGCGGCGCGGATGCGCATGGTGAGGCTGTTGGCGGCGCCGCGCGCGGCCGGGCCCACCACGATCTCCTCGGGCCGGATGGCGAGGGTCAGCGGCATGCCTGGCGTTACCGGACCGTCCGCGCCGATGCCCGGCACGTACCTCAGCTCGACCGGACCGAGGCAGGCCGAGCCCGGCGTTGGGCCGGCCACCGCAGCGAGGAAGTTCATCTGGCCCACGAAGCGCGCCACGAAGGGGGACCGCGGCCGCGTGTACACCTCGTGCGGCGGCCCCACCTGCTCGACCACGCCGTGATTCATCACCACGATGCGGTCGGCCATAGCGAGCGCTTCTTCCTGATCGTGGGTGACCATGATCGTGGTGATGCCGAGCCGGCGCTGGAGCGCCCGGATCTCGTGGCGGAGCGCCTGCCGCACGCGCGCGTCGAGGGCGGAGAGAGGCTCGTCGAGCAGGAGCAGCGCCGGCGAGGGCGCCAGGGCGCGGCAGAGCGCGATGCGCTGCTGCTCGCCGCCGGAGAGCTGGGCGGGATACTTGTCGCGGTGGTGGCGCAGGCCGACCAGGCCGAGCAGCTCGTCGACTCGCCGCGCGATCTCGGCGCGCGACACCTTGCGCGTCTCGAGCCCGTAGCCGATGTTGCGCGCGACGGTGAGATTCGGGAACAGCGCGTAGGACTGGAAGACGATGCCGTAGTTGCGCTCGGCCGGCGGCAGCGTGGAGACGTCGCGGCCCGCCATCATCACCGCGCCGGCGTTCTGCCGCTCGAGCCCCGCGATGATGCGGAGCAGCGTCGTCTTCCCGCAGCCCGAGGGGCCCAGGAAGCACACGAACTCGCCGGCGTCCACCGACAGGCTCACCCCGCGCAGGGCGATGAACACACCGAACTTCTTGGCGATGCCCTCCAGCGCGACGGCAGCGGGGCGCGGGACGTCAGCCATGCTGCGCCACCACCTCGAGGAAGCCCGCGCCATAGCGCTCGGCCTTGTGGCGGCCGATCCCGTGGGCCAGCAGCAGGTCGTGGAGCGTGCGCGGCTTGAGGAGCGCAATGTCGCGCAGCGTCCGGTCGCTCGCCACCATGAATGGCGCGATCCCCTCCGCCCGGGCCAGGCCGAGCCGGTGCCGGCGCAGCGCCTCGAACAGCGCCTCGGCGGCCGCCGCCGCGATCGGATCGTCGGACGCGGGCGCACGCTTCGGCAAGCCCGCGCGCCGCCGTGCGCCGTCGTCCGGCCGTGGCGCTCCCGCGCTCGCCGGCGGGAGCAGGAGCCGCGCCGGGCGCTCGCCCTTCATCACCGCGCGGCCCTCGTCTGTGAGGACCACCACCGGCCGGTCACCCCCCGTGAAGCTCACCCACCCCGCGGCCACGCAGCGCCGCAGCACCGCGACCAGCCAGGTCTCTCCGTGCTCGCGCAGGTTGCCGAAGGTCGGCACGCGGGTGAGGCCGGCCCGCTCGAGGCGCGGCTCCGCCTCGCCACGGATCAGCTTCACCGCAGTGCCGAGGCCGAAGCGGCCATGGACGCGGGCCACGCCCGACAGGGCCTTCCTCACGATCAACGACACCGCCTCCGCGTCATGCTCACCGACACCGTCGCCGCCGCCCGCGGCCAGGGCCACGCACACGTCGCAGCGCCCGCAGCCGTGCAGGGTCTCCGCCTCGTCACCGAAGTAGCGCAGGATGGCGTCGTGGCGGCAGGAGCCGCCCTCGGCCCAGCGCACGAGCTCGAGAAAGAGGCCCCACTTGTGCTCGACCACGTCCGGCTCGGGCGGCGGCGCGCCCTCGCTGCCGCGCTCGAGCAGCGCGCGCCGCAGCGGGAGATCGCGCGCGGAGGTGAGAAGCAGCCCCACCGCGGGAGCGCCGTCCCGTCCCGCGCGACCGACCTCCTGGTAGTAGGCCTCGATCGAACCCGGCGGCGCGAGATGGATCACCGCGCGCACGTCGGGACGATCGATGCCCATGCCGAAGGCATTGGTGGCGACCACCAGCTCCGCCCGGCCCTCCGCGAAGGCCCGCTGCGCCCGCTCGCGCGCGGCGCCGGCAAGCCCGGCGTGGTACACCTCGGTCCGCCACCCCAGCGCGGCGAGACGCGCCGCCTCCTCCTCGGCGCTCTTGCGCGTCGGCGCGTAGACGATTCCCGTGCCCCGGCCCCCGCGTGGGCGGCCCAGCATCTCGGCGAGGACGCCGTCGACCTGCGCGCCGCGCTCGCGGGGTCCGCCAATCGTGACGGCGCGCAGGCCCAGGTTCGGCCGCGCGAAGCCGCGCACCATCTGGCGCGTGTCGGCGGGCAGACCGAGCCGCGCGAGGATCTCGTCCCGCACGACCGGCGTCGCGGTGGCGGTGCACGCAAGCACGGCAGCGCGCGGCAGCTCCGCGAGCAGGCCGCCGATCTCGAGGTACTCCGGGCGGAAGTCGTGGCCCCACTCGCTGATGCAGTGGGCCTCGTCCACCGCCACGAGCGGGCAGTCGAGATCGCGCAGCAAACCGCGGAAGCCGGGAAAGGCCAGGCGCTCGGGTGCCACGTAGGCGAGGCGGAACGCCCCCGAGGCCAGACTCCGCATGCGCGCGCGCAGCTCTTCGGCGGAGAGCGTGGCGGCGAGGTAGGTCGCGGGCACGCCGCGCGCGACGAGCGCCGCCATCTGATCATGCATGAGGGACACCAGGGGCGAGATCACCAGACTCGTGCCGGGCAGGAGCGCGGCGGGTAGCTGATAGGTCAGGCTCTTGCCGCCGCCGGTGGGCGCGACGAGGAGCAGCCGCCCCTCGGCCAGCAGCGTCTCGACGGCCTCGCGCTGCCCGGGGCGGAACGCGGTGTAGCCGAGGCGCGCGAGCCCGGCCGAGAGATCGAGCGAGGCGGCCGGCCCGCGAAGGGACGAAGCGGCCGCCGCGCCCCGCATCAGGCTATTTCGCGTACCGCTTGCTCCACTCGGCGAGGATGCGATCGCGGTTCTTCGCGGACCACTCGAAGTCGTTGGGGTATACCACCTTGCTGATGTCCTTGGGCAGACCCTCGGGAACGGGGAAGCCGGCCACGCCCACCGCGGCGAAGAATTTGGCGTAGAGCGCCATCGCTTCATCGCTCGCCGCCCAGTCGAGGAACTCCTTGGCGGCCGGATTCTTCGCCCCCTTCTTGGTGAGACCGTTGGCCTCCATCTCGTAGCCCGAGCCCTCCTTGGGCAGCACCATCTCGACCGGGCTCCCCTTCTTCTTCATCTCGAGGGCAACGTACTCGAACGAGACGCCGACGGCGCGCTCGCCGGCCGCCGCGTCCTTGCAGGGCTTGGAGCCGGACTTGGTGTACTCGGCGATGTTGGTATTCAGGGCGTCCAGGTACTTCCACCCCTCCGCCTCACCCAGCCGCTGCAGGATGGATGCGACCGAGAGATAGCCGGTGCCGGAGCTCGCCGGGTTCGGCATCACCACGTGACCCTTGTAGACGGGCTTGGTGAGATCGGCCCAGGACTCGGGCTTGGGGAGATTGTTCTTCTTGCCGACCTCGGTGTTGTAGCAGAAGGCCGACATGTAGATGTCGATGCCGACCCAGGACGGCGGGTTCGCCTTGTCGCGGAACAGCGGCTGGATGCGGTCGAGTCCCTTGGGCGCGTACGGCTCGAGAAGCCCGGCGTTCTTGAACACGAGCATGTTCGTGGCGGCCACGCCCCAGATGAGATCGGCCTGCATGTTGTCCTTCTCGGCCATGAACCGAGCCGCGATGTCGCCGGTGGACAGCCGCAGCATCTTGACGTCCAGGTTCGGGTGGGACTTGTTCAACGCCTTCATGTACTCCGTGACCTGCTCGTTCTCGATCGCGGTGTACACCACCACCGTCTGCTTCTGGGCGAACGCGGGGACGGTGAGGAGCGCCGTGACGCCGACCGCGAGCACGGCGACCATCCAGCTGCGCTTCAGCATGCGAGCCTCCTTGGGCTGGTCCGGGTGGTGATTGGGCTGCCAGAGACTACCATACCCATCGCGTGTTACTGGGCCATGAAGCCGCCGTCCACGATCATCTCGGCGCCCGTCATGAACGCCGACTCGTCGGAGGCGAGGAAGAGCGCGGCGTAGGCGATGTCTCGCGGCTGGCCGATGCGGCCCAGGGGGATGCCGGTCTTGAACTCCGCCCGCAGCTCGTCCGTGAGGTACGGCGCCTGGAGCGGGGTCTCGACGATCCCCGGATGGATCACGTTGGAGCGGATCCCGTCCTTGGCGAACTGGATGGCCAGGGACTTGTTCAGCGAGATGAGCGCCCCCTTGGCGGCGGTATAGGCGTCCTGGGCGCGGGTGAAGCCGGCCAGCGCGGAGACCGAGCCCACCAGGATGATGGAGCCCCCGCCCGCCGCCCGCAGATGCGGGATCCCGTACTTGGTGACCCAGAACACGGACTTGAGGTTGATCCCCATGACGCGGTCCCACTGCGCGCCGTCCGTCTCCAGCACCGAGCGGTCCTTGTCCTTCCACAGCACGCCGGCATTGTTGTAGAGCACGTGGAGGGCGCCGAAGGCGCGGATTCCGGTCTCCACCATGCGCTTCACGTCGGCCTCGACGGCGACGTCCCCCACCGCGGCGACGGCCTGGCCCCCGGCCTTCTCCACGAGGGACACCGTCTCCTTCGCGGCCTGCTCATTGATGTCGCAGACGACGATGCGCGCGCCCTCGCCGGCGAACAGGGTGGAAGCCTCGCGGCCCATGCCCATGCCGGCCCCGGTGATCAGCGTTACCTTCCCGTTCAATCTGCCTGGCATTGCGTTGAATTCTCCTGGAGCGCCTGGCTAGATGCTAGATGCGCTCGAAATATCGAATCAGCTCCCAGTCGGTGACGACCTGGTCGAAGGCTTGCTGCTCGAGCCGGCCGAGGCGCAGGTAGTGCTCGACGACCTTGGCGCCAAAGGCCTCGCGCGCCACGCGCGAGCCCTCCAGGGTGTCGAGCGCTTCGCGAAAGGTCTTCGGCACCTGGGGCAGCTTGGGATCCTCGTAGGCGTTGCCGGCATAGGGCCGGGGCGCCTTGAGACGCTTCTCGATGCCGTGGAGCCCGGCCGCGATGGTGGCGGCGAAGGCCAGGTAGGGGTTCGCATCGGCGCCCGGGATGCGGTTCTCCACCCGGAAGCCCGCTCCCTCGCCACAGATGCGGAAGCCGCAGGTGCGGTTGTCCCAGCCCGCGGCGATGCGGGTGGGGGCGAAGGTCCCCGCCTGATAGCGCTTGTACGAGTTGAGCGTCGGCGCATAGAACAGGGCGAAATCCCGCGCCATCGCCATCTGCCCGGCAAGCCACTGCTGGAAAAGGAGGCTCCCCTGGCGGTCGCGGCCAGGGAACAGCGCCTTGCCGCTGCGGTGATCCCATAGCGACGAGTGGACGTGGCAGGAGGAGCCCGCCGCCGCCATGTCGTACTTGGCCATGAAGGTGACGGACACGCCCTGCTGCCAGGCGATCTCCTTCACCCCGTGCTTGTAGAGGACATGGCGATCCGCCATCTCGAGGGCGGGAGCATAGCGGAGGTTGATCTCCTCCTGCCCCTTCCCCCACTCGCCCTTGGAGAACTCCACCGGCACGCCCGCCCCTTCCATGCCGTTGCGGATGGTCTGGACCAGCCCTTCCTCCTTGGTGGTCTGGAGGATGTGGTAGTCCTCGAAGTAGCCGGACACCGGCGTGAGCCCGTGGAAGCGCTTGGGCCGCGCCTCGTCGAAGGACTCGCGGAAGAGATAGAGCTCGAGCTCGGACGCGGTGTTCACGACATAGCCCGCCTTGGCGGCGCGCTCCACCTGGCGCCGCAGCACCCAGCGCGGCGCCTCCTCGATGGGCTCGCCCTCCTCGGTGTAGACGTCGCAGAAGACCAGCGCGGTCGCCTTGAGCCAGGGGATACGGCGCCACGTGCCGAGATCCGGCACCAGCTTCATGTCACCGTAGCCGCGCTCCCACGAGGTGAGAGTGAAGCCGGGCAAGGGCTCCATCTCCATGTCCACGGTGAAGAGGTAGATGCAGGCGTGGACGCCGTCGCCGAGCACGTGATCCAGGAAGTAGCGGCCGACCACTCTCTTGCCCATCAGGCGCCCCAGATGGTCGGGGAAAACGGTGAGGACGGTGTCGATCTCCCCCTTGCGGATCAGCGACTCGAGCTCGGCCGTCTCCGAGGTCTTCGCGGGCGTGGGTTTTTTCAAGGCGGGGGGATTCTAGCGGGCTTCCCCGAGGGCGGCAAGCCGCTCAGGCGGGTCGACAGCTGGAGACACCCATCTCCTGCACGATGTCCGCGACGGCCGCGAGCACCCCGCGCATCTCCTCCTCGCCGAGGCGCCCGATGCAGCCGATGCGAAAGCTGTCGGCCACGGTGAGCTTGCCTGGGTAGATCACGTAACCCCGCTCGGCGAGCCGGTCGTAGAGCGTCTGGAAGTGGAACCTCGCGTCGACGGGCATCCGGACCGTCACGATGATGGGGGCCTGGATGGCGTCGGGCAGCAGGGTCTCGAAGCCCATGGCCCGGAGACCGCCCACCAGGATGCCGCAGTTACGAGCATACCGGGCCCCGCGGCCCTCCACGCCGCCTTCGGCCGCATGCTCGGCGAGGGCCTGGTCGAGCGCAGCGATCACGTGGGTGGGCGGGGTGAAGCGCCATTGCCCCGTCTTCTCCATCGCGACCCACTGATCGTGGAGGTCGAGCGAGAGCGAGCCGCACTGCCCCTTGGCCCCTTCCAGCGCGGTCTGCCTCACGATGGCGAACCCCATGCCGGGCACGCCCTCCAGGCACTTGTTCGCGGAGGCGACCATGGCGTCGAAGGGGCCGCGGTGCGCGTCGAGCGGCAGGGCGCCGAAGGCGCTCATTGAATCCAACAGGAAGCGGCGGCCCCGGCGGGCGACCACCGCGGCCACCTCGGCCACGGGATTGAGCACGCCGGAGGTGGTCTCGCAGTGGACCAGCGCAACGTGCGTGATGCCGGGATCGCCGGCCAGCGCGGCGTCGACCGCGGCTGGATTCACCGCACGATCCTCCGGGACCTCCAGCTCCACGTAGGCGCGGCGGTGATACTGGCACATGCGGAGCATGCGTTTGCCGTAGGCGCCGTTGACGAGGATGAGGAGCTTGCCGTCCGGCGGTACCATGGTCGCGAGCATCGCCTCCACGATGAAGGTTCCGCTCCCCTGTAGCGGCACGCACACGTGCGTCCCCTGCCCGCCCGCGAGGGCGACCAGCCGCTCGCGCACCCGCGCGTTCAGCGCCATGAAGGCGGGATCGCGCGAGCCCCAGTCCCGCAGCATCGCCTGCTTGGTCGTCGTCGAGGTCGTGAGCGGACCCGGGGTGAGGAGGAACGGCTCAGCGCGGCGGTCGATCATGGGACGGCGTCTCCTCTGAGTGTCGGGGCTAGCTCTTCACCCGCAGCGCGGCGGGATCGTACGGCGCGCGCAGGCCACCGCGAGCGGCGACGCACCGGTCCGCGATCTCCAGCTCGAACTTGGCGTCCGTGATGGCGCGGGGATCGGCGGCGCCCGGCATGTCGACATAGCCCATGGCCACCGCGCGGCCCAGCGTGTGGCCGTAGGCCGCGGAGGTCACGGACCCGACGATGTGCCCGTCGTGATGGATGGGCTCGTCGCCCCACGGCAGCGCGCCCGGGTCGTCCAGTACGAAGGTGATGAGCCGCTTGGTGAGGGGCTGCTCCCGCTGCCGCAGGAGCGCGTCGCGTCCGATGAAGCCTCCGGGCTTGTCCCAGGCCACCGTGAAGGCGAGGCCGGCCTCGAGCGGCGTGTCGTCGCTGGTCAGCTCGTGCCCCCACGCCCGATAGGCCTTCTCCATCCGGAGCGAGTCCATCGCGTAGTATCCGGCGTCTCGGAGTCCGAGCGTCGCGCCGGCGCCCACCAGCGCCTCGTATACCACGGCGGCGAACTCCACCGGCACGTAGAGCTCCCAGCCGAGCTCGCCGACATAGGTGATGCGGGCGGCGCGCACCGGCGCGGCCCCGATCGCGAGGCTCGTCAGCGTGCCGAACGGGCACGCGGCTCCATCCAGCGCGGCCCCGGTGACGGCTTCCAGCAGCGCCCGCGAGCGCGGACCCATCAGCCCGAGCACCGCCCACGCGCCGCTCACGTCGGTGAGGGTGGCGCGCTCGCCGTCACCGATGTGACGCCGGATCCAGTGCGCGTCCCGCGTGATCTGGGCCGCGCCGGTGACGATCTGGTAGCAATCGTCAGAAAGCCGCGCCACCGTGAGGTCGCTCTCGTACCCGCCGCGCTCGTTGAGCATGCCGGTGTACACGATGCGCCCGGGTGGCACTGCCACGTCGTTGGTGCAGAGGCGCTGGAGCACCGCCTCGGCGTCGCGCCCCTGCAGGGAAAGCTTGCCGAATGAGGTCTGGTCGAACACCGCCACCGCCTCGCGCGTCGCGCGGTGCTCGGCCGCGGCGTACGGAAACCAGTTCTGGCGCCCGAACGAATAGACGGGCTCCGGCGCGACACCCACCGGCGCGAACCAGTTCGCCCGCTCCCAGCCCATCTTGGAGCCGAAGCAGGCGCCCCGGGCGGCGAGGCGATCGTAGAGGGGTGAGCGGCGCAAGCCGCGGCCGCTGACCCATTCGCGATTGGGGAAGGCGATGGAGTAGTGCACGCCCACGCCCTCGCTCGCCCGCGTGCGCAGGAAGCCAGGGTCGGCGTGGAACGGGGCGAAGCGGCGGATGTCGGCGCGCGAGAGGTCCATCGGCGCCGCGTCGTCGGCAATCCACTGGGCGAGGGCCCGGCCGGCGCCCCCCGCCGCGGCGATCCCACCCGAGCAGAAGCCCGCGCCCACGTAGTAGCGCCGCACCTCCGGCGCCTCGCCGAGGATGAAGTAGTTGTCGGGCGTGAAGCTCTCCGGCCCGTTCATCAGCAGGCGCACCGGCGCCGTCTCCAGCGCGGGCACACGCTGGATGGCGTTCTTCATGAGGACCTCGAACTTGTCCCAGTCCTCGGGGAGCGTGCCGAACGAGAAGTCGGCGGGGATGCCCTGCATGCCCCAGGGCTTGGCCCAGGGATCGAAGCCGCCCATGAGGATGCCGCCCACCTCTTCCTTGAAGTAGATGTGGCCGTCGGGATCGCGCATGACGGGCAGGTCCGGGGCCACCCCGGCGATGGGCTCGGTCACCATGTACATGTGCTCGCACGCGTGTAGCGGCACGGTGACACCGCTCAGGCGGGCCAGCTCCCGCGCCCAGATGCCCGCGCAGTTCACCACGACGTCGGTGGCGATAGCGCCCTCGGATGTCTCGACCCCCGACACCGCGCCGGCACGGAGCGTGACGCCGGTGACGCGGATCTTCTCCAGCACCCGGGCGCCGCCGGCGCGCGCGCCGGTGGCGAGCGCCTGGGTGATGTCGGCGGGGTTGCCCTTGCCGTCGCTGGGAATCCACACCGCGCCTACCAGGTCGTCGGTGCGCAGCAGCGGATAGCGGCGCTTCGCCTCGTCGAGGCCGATCTCGTGCGCCTCGATGCCGAAGCCGCGCGCCATCGCGGCGTTGCGGCGGAGCTGGACCATCCGCTCCTCCGTGCGTGCGACGGAGAGGCTGCCGCAGCGGCGGAAGCCGGTGGCCTTGCCCGTCTCCGCCTCCAGGCGCTCGTAGAGCTCGGCGCTGTAGCGGATGAGGCGGGTGAAGTTGGCGGTGGAGCGGAGCTGCCCCACGAGCCCGGCGGCGTGCCAGGTCGTCCCGCCGGACAGGCTCCCCTGCTCCAGGAGCACGATCTCACGCCAACCCAGCCGCGTGAGGTGGTAGGCGACGGAGGTGCCGATGATCCCGCCGCCGATGATGACGACGCGCGCGTGGCTGGGGACGGTCACGGGGCCACGCTCAGGCCCAGGGCAAGGAGTAGGTCTTCACGTTGGTGAAGCTCTTCATCGCCTCGAGCACGCCCTCCTTGTAGCCCAGCCCTGAGTCCTTGATCCCCCCGAACGGCGAGCTCTCGAGGCGATAGCCCGGCACCTCGCGGATGTTCACCGTGCCCACCTCGAGCCCATTCACGAAGCGCGTGATCCAGTCGAGGCGATTGGTGCAGACGGCCGACGAGAGCCCATACGGGGTGGAGTTGGCGATGCGAATGGCCTCCTCGATGTCGCCGAAGCGGATGACCGGCGCCACCGGGCCGAAGGTCTCGCGCGCCACCAGCTCGCAGTCGGCCGGCACGCGGTCCACCACGGTGGGGCTGTAGAGGGCGCCGCGGCGCTCGTGACCGTGGAGCAGCCGCGCGCCACGCCCGATCGCGTCGTCGACCAGGCCCTGGAAGCGGCTGGCCGCCGCCTCGTCGATCACGGTGCCCATGTCCACCGTCGGGTCCATGGGGTCGCCGTACTTGACGAGCCGCGTCTTCTCGACGAGGAGATCCACGAAGCGCGCGGCCACCGACTCCTGGACGAGGATGCGCTTCACCGCGGTGCAGCGCTGACCGGAGTTCTTGTACGCGCCCGACACCGCCAGCGACGACGCCTCCTGGAGGTCGGCGTCCTCCATCACGATGAGGGGATCGTTACCGCCCAGCTCGAGGACGGCGCGGCGATACCCCATCCTGGCGGCGATGTACTTGCCCGCCTCCACCCCGCCGGTGAACGTAATCAGCTCGGCATCGGGATTGGTGATGAGCTCGTCGGCGATCTCGCGGGGATCGCCCGTCACCATCGACAGCATCGCCGGCGGCAGCCCCACGTCGTAGAGGATGTCGGTCAGGAGCAGCGCGGTGAGCGGCGTCTTCTCCGAGGGCTTCAGCACCATGCGGTTGTTGGTGGCGATGGCCGGGGCCACCTTGTGCGCGACCTGATTCAGCGGGTGGTTGAAGGGCGTGATCGCTCTGATCGCCCGCAGCGGCTCGCGCTGGGTGTGGATGCGCCGGCGCCGGCCCTGCGCGCTGATGTCGCAGGAGAAGGTCTGGCTGTCGTCGACGAGGGCGGCGTGGGAGGCGAATGTGAAGACGTCGCAGGCGCGGCCCACCTCGTAGAGCGTGTCCTTCTTGCAGAGGCCGGACTCCGCGGTGATGAGGTCGGCGATCTCCTCGCGCCGCGAGGCCAGGCGGTCGGCGGTCCGGCTGAGGATCAGGGAGCGGTCGTGGCGCGAGAGGGGCGAGCGGAAGGCCCGCGCCGCCGCGAACGCGCGCTGCACCTGGGCCACCGTCCCCTTGGGCACGGTGCCGACCAGCGCGCCGTTCCACGGGTTCTTGACCTCGATCACACGCTCGCCCGAGCCCACGTGCTCCCCGGCGATGCGCATGCTTTCGCGACGGATGTCGGCCATGACGGCTCCTCAGGCGGCGTGGTTGAGCGCGACGTCGTAGATGTCGAAGTTCCGGAGGCGCGCCGCGGGAGACAGGCCCGGGGCGGGCCGGCTCACGATCAGCGGGACCCGCTGCTCGCTGAGGCCGCCGTGGGAGCGGAGCGGCGCGTCCAGCCCCGAGAGATCGTGCCGGGCTTCCGCGGTGCCGATCACCCAGTCCTTCCGCGACACCGCGACCACGTCGCCCATCCGGTCCTTGGGCAGCTCGAAGCGCCGGCAGGCTTCGTCGCGGTCCAGCACTACCTCCATGCCGGCGACGGCGGCGATCCGCGTGACCATGGCCGCCGCGTCGACCCCCCCGGGCAGATGCACGGTGGCGAAGGAGCCGAGGGCGCCGTGGTGGACCACGTACGGATCGGTGATGGGGAGGATCACCCGGGCGCGGCCCGCGCCGATCCACCCGTCGAGCACATCCTGGAGGTAGATCACCTGCGGCCGCCCCGCGGCGTCGGTCTTCCCGTTCATCCCGTGATCGGCGGTCAAGGCCACGGTGGCGCCGAGCGCGTCCAGACGCGCGAGATAGCCGTCCATCATCCGGTAGAACGCGTTGGCCTCCGGCGTCCCCGGCGCGTGCTTGTGCTGCACGTAGTCGGTGGTGGAGAGATAGACGAGGTCGGGCCGCCGGGTCTCCATGAGCTTGACGCCCGCGGCGAACACGAACTCGGAGAGCGCCGCGCTGTACACCGAGGGCACCGGCCGCCCGAGCCACGCGGCGGCATCGTCGACGCCGTGCTCGGCGCGCGTCGTCCCGGCGGCGCGCTCGGACGAGAAGCACGCCGCGGTGCCATCGGGCCCGAGGCGCAAGCCCTCGCCGAGCAGACGGCGCAGCTTGTCCTTCGCCGTCACCACCGCGACGGCGGCGCCGGCCTGGGAGAAGGCGGCGAGGATCGAGTCGGCGCGCAGGTACTTGGGGTCGTTCATCATCACCTCGACCCCGGCGTCCGCGTCCCAGAAGTAGTTGCCGCAGATCCCGTGCACCGACGGGGGCGCGCCCGTCACGATGGAGAGGTTGTTGGGATTGGTGAAGCTCGGGATGACGCAGTCGGCGATCCGATCCGTTCCCCGGGCCCGCGCCACGGTCAGCCAAGGCGTGACGCCTGCCGCCGCCGCGCGCGCGAGGTAGTCGGGCTCGCAGCCGTCCACGCAGACGACCACCAGGGGACGGCGGGGCCAGGCATAGGTCCGGCCGTTCACGGTCAGCGAGCGTGGGGACTGACTCATCGAAGCCTCCTCGGAGCCCGGCAGGGCGCGCCCCGAGCATACAACAGCGGCGCCGGACGTCGACAGCCGGGCGAGGTGGGTGCCGACCGCCGTAGTTAGGTGAAGGAGAAGGGAACGGGCGGGACCAGCAGCACGAGCAGCACGAGACAGAGCACGCCGACCGCGTAGCGCCCCGGCGACAACGGGGTGACGTCGTCGAGGGGCGGGCTGTGGTGGAACCCGATGAGGATGGCGATCAGCCCCGCGAACACGATCCAGTTGAGCGAGCCCGAGATCGCGCCCAGCGCGATCAGAGCCACGAAGGTCGCCAGCGACACCTTGCGGTGCTGGGGCCCGAACAGCGCGTAGACGATGCGCCCGCCGTCGAGCTGCCCCACCGGGAAGAGATTGAGCGCGGTGACGAACAGCCCCACCCAGCCGGCGAGCGCGACGGGATGCACGAACACGTCCATGCCATCCGGGATCCTGCCGAACATGAGCCAGGTCATGAGGCGCATGAGGAGGGAGTCGCCGAACGCCATCGTGCCGCCATCCGGGATCGCGGCCACGTGCGACCACGAGAGCCCCAGCCACAGGGCGGGGATCGCGATCACGAGGCCGGCGAGCGGGCCGGCGGCGGCGATGTCGAACAGCGAGTTGCGGTCGCGCGCGGGCGAGCGCATGCGGATTACCGCGCCCAGGGTCCCGAAGAGGAACAGGGGCGGCGGCGCCGGGATGAAGTAGGGCAGGCTCACCGAGGCCCCGTAGGCGCGCGCGGTGAAGTAGTGGCCGAACTCGTGGGTCCCCAGGATGGCGAGCAGCGTGAATGCGAAGGGCAGCCCGTCGAGGAGGCGCGCGGGCTCCACCAAGGGATCGAATGTCACCCAGGGGAAGGAGCCGGCCACCATGGACCCCGCGGCCAGCGTGGAGAACACCGTCAGGATGAACAGCGCGAGGTTGAGCCCGATGCGCGCGGCCTCGGCCACGTCACCCAGCGGCAGCACCTGGATCCAGGTGTGCCCGCGCTCCCGGTTGATGAAGGGGGCATATCCGTGGGGGCGGAGGCGCCCCTGGAGCAGGTCGCAGGCGCGGCCCGGCTCCATCAAGAGCTCACCCCCGAAGATGAAGGCATTGCCGCGGGCGCCCTGCTCGCTGATCGCGAGCACGTCCTCCACATTGCGGCGGGCGAGGTCCTGCAGCACGAGGAATCGCTCGGACGGCGCCGCCGGGAGCGGCCGCCGGCCGTGTCGTGTGAAGGGCCAGAGCGGCATCACGTTCACGCTACCACAGGGCCACCGAGGCGACCACGCGGCGGGCTCCCGCGAGGCCCGCCTCGAGATAGATCCCGCCCAGCAGGGCTTCGAACGCGGTGGCGAGCACGGATTCCTTGCTCCCCCCGCCCGTCTGCTGCTCCCCGCGCCCGAGCCGAAGTTGGGTGCCGAGTCCCAGCCCCTCCGCCCAGCGCGCGAGGCTCGGCCCCGAGACCAGGGCGGCGCGGCGCGGCGTCAACACGCCGACGGCCGCGTCGGGATCGGTGGCGCGGAGATGCTCGGCGACCACGAGGGCGAGGACGGCGTCGCCGAGGAAGGCCAGGGCCTCGTTGTCGCGCGTGCCGGGATGCTCGTTGGCGAACGAGCGGTGGGTCAGGGCTTCGAGGAGCAGCGCGCGGTCGCGGAAGGCGTGACCGATCCGCGACTCGAGGGGGGCAAGCCCGTCCGGCGCGCCGGTCACCTAGGCGCGGTATTTCCGGAAGGCGAGCGTGGCGTTGGTGCCGCCGAAGCCGAACGCGTTGCTGAGGGCGACCTCGACGTCCTGCTTGCGCGCCTGATTGGGCACGTAGTCGAGATCGCAGTCCGGATCCGGCTTCTCGTAGTTGATGGTGGGAGGCAAGACGCCGTGATGGATGGCCAGCGTGGTGGCGATGGCCTCGATGCCGCCCGCCGCCCCGAGGAGGTGCCCGGTCATGGACTTGGTGGACGACACCGGCACCCGCTTGGCGTGCTCGCCGAACACCCGCTTGATCGCGAGGGTCTCGAACTTGTCGTTGTAGGGCGTGGACGTCCCGTGGGCGTTGATGTAACCCACCGTGGAGGGCTCGATCCCGCCGTCCCGCAGCGCGGCGGCCATCGCGCGGGCCGCCCCGTCGCCCTCGGGATCGGGCGCGGTCATGTGATGCGCGTCGCCCGTCATCCCGTAGCCCACCACCTCGGCGTAGATCCGCGCGTCACGGCGGCGGGCGTGCTCGAGGGACTCCAGGATCACGAGGCCGCCGCCCTCGCCGCACACGAAACCGTCGCGCTCGGCGTCGAACGGCCGCGACGCCTTGGAGGGCTCGTCGTTGCGGGTGGACATCGCCTTCATCTGGCAGAAGCCCGCGATGGTGAGGGGAATGATGATGGCCTCGGCACCGCCCGCGATCATCACGTCCGCGTCTCCACGCTGAATGATGCGCGTGGCGTCGCCGATGGCGTGATTGCCGGTGGCGCAGGCGGTGACCACGGAGGAGTTCGGGCCCCGCGCGCCGAAGCGCATGGAGATGAGCCCGGAGGCCATGTTGATGATGAGCATCGGGATGAAGAACGGCGACACCCGGTCCAGCCCCTTGTCGAGGAGCACCTTGTGGGATTCGAGCAGCGTGCTGATGCCCCCGATGCCCGAGCCGACGAGGACGCCGAAGCGATCGCCGTCCTCCTTGGCGGGGTCGAGGGCGGCGTCCTCCACCGCCATCACCGCGCAGGCCAGCGCGTACTTGAGGTAGAGGTCGAGCTTGCGGTCGTCCTTCTTGTCGACGTACTTGAGCGCGTCGAAACCCTTCACCTCGCCGGCGATCCGCGTTGGAAATCCAGCCGAGTCGAAGCGGGTGATCGGCCCGATCCCGGACTTGCCCTGGGTGAGCGCCGCCCAGAACTCCTCGGCGGTGTTGCCGACGGGCGTCACCGCCCCCAGTCCGGTGATGACGACCCGCGTCTTCTCCACGGCGCTCACGGCGTGCGACTCAGACTTTTTCCTTGATGTAGCGGATCGCGTCGCCGACCGTGGTGATCTTCTCCGCATCTTCGTCGGGGATCTCGAGGCCGAATTCTTCCTCGAAGGCCATGACGAGCTCGACGGTGTCGAGCGAGTCCGCGTTGAGATCCTCGATGAACTTCGCCTCCGGAACAACCTCGTCGGGGCGCACTCCCAGGTTGTCGCAGATGATCTCCTTCACCCGCTCGTCTACTGGCTTGGTCATCAACACCTCCTCATCGCACGCTGGTGTGCGTCTTCGTCCCGCCCGATTGCTCCGGTCCCACTGCCGGCCATCCTCACATGTACAGCCCACCGTTGACGTGGATGACCTGGCCGGTGATGTACCCACCGCCCTCACCGGCCAGGAACCGCACGACCTCGGCCACGTCCTTCACCGTCCCGATCCGCTTCAGCGGGACCTGCTGCATCAGGGCCTCGCGAGCCTCGGCGGGAATAGCCGCCGCCATGTCCGTCTCGATGAGCCCCGGCGCCACCGCGTTCACCAGGATGTTCCAGTGCGCCAGCTCGCGCGCCGACGCCTTGGTGAGCCCGATCACGCCCGCCTTCGCCGCCGAGTAGTTCGCCTGTCCGGCGTTCCCCATCGCCCCCGCGGCCGAGGAGATGTTGACGATGCGTCCACCCTTCTGCCGCATCATCACCTTCCCCGCTGCGCGCGTCATGAGGAACACGCCGCGCAAGTTCGTATCGAGCACCTGGTCCCAGTCGTCGTCCTTCATCCGGACGAGCAGCTGGTCCCGCGTGATGCCCGCGTTGTTCACGAGGACATCGATGCGCCCGAAGCGCTCCTTCGCCGCCTCGACGAGCCGATCGGCGTCCTCGCGCTTGGCCGCGTCGGCGACCACCGCGAGCGCGCTTGCGCCCAATGCTTCCAGCTCTTTCGCCGCATTCTCGAGCCGGGCCGGATCGCGGCCAGAGACTACCACGGAAGCCCCGTCATCTGCCAGCGAGCGGGCCACCGCCAGGCCGATTCCGCGCGTCCCGCCGGTGACCAGCGCCACCTTCCCGGCGAGGGGCTTGGCCTCGCTCATGCGGGGGCGTTCCCCGCGAGGTCGCGGACCGTCCGGTCCAGGGAGGCCGCGTCCTCGACGTTGTGCCCGCGCGCGCCGTCGAGCGTGCGCTTGAGCAGGCCGGCGAGCACGCGCCCGGGGCCGACCTCCACCCACGCATCCCCGCCCTCACGGGCGAGCCGGGCGAGACAGTCCGTCCAGCGCACCGGGCTCGCCACCTGCTGCACGAGGAAGGGCTTGACCTCCTCCGCGGTGGTGGTGACCCCGGCGTCGACGTTGCGCACCACCGGGATGCGCGGCGGCTTCACCGTCACGCCCTCGAGCGCGGCGGCGAGGCGGTCGGCCGCCGGCTTCATGAGCGCGCAGTGGAAGGGCGCGCTCACCGGCAGCAGCATGCTCTTCTTCCCGCCGCGCTCCGCGGCCACTTTCACCGCGCGCTCGACCGCCCCGCGGTGGCCCGCGATGACGATCTGGCCCGGCGAGTTGATGTTGGCCACGCCCACCACCTCGCCCTGGGCCGCCTGAGCGCACGCTTCCTCGGCCCCCGCCAGCTCCATCCCGAGCAGCGCGGCCATCGCGCCCGTGCCCACCGGCACCGCCTCCTGCATGAACTCGCCGCGGCGGCGGACCAGCCGCGCCGCGTCCGCGAAGGCGAGCGCCCCCGCGACCACCAGGGCCGAGTATTCGCCCAGGCTGTGGCCGGCGGCGAGCGCGGGCGTCACGCCGCGCTCGGCCAGCGCGGCGGCGCCGGCGACGCTGGCGGTGAGCACCCCGGGCTGGGTGTTCGCGGTGAGGCCGAGATCGGCCTCGGGCCCCTCGAAGCACAGGCGGGAGAGGGAAAAGCCGAGGGCCTCGTCGGCCTCCGCCCACACGCGGGCGGCGGCGGGCGACGCGGAGGCCAGGTCCTTGCCCATGCCGACGGACTGCGAGCCCTGGCCGGGAAACAGGAAGACCGTGGTCACGGGCGGGTTACCAGCGCACGAGGGCGGCGCCCCACGTGAAGCCGCCGCCGAACGCGGCGAGGAGCACGAGGTCGCCGGTATTGAGGCGCTTGGCCGACCACGCCTCCTCCATCGCCACGTAGACCGACGCCGCGCCGGTGTTGCCGTAGCGGTCCACGTTGATCACGACCTTCTCCATTGGCACCTTGAGACGCTTCACCGCCGCTTCGATGATGCGGAGGTTGGCTTGGTGGGGGATGAAGAGGTCGAGGTCCTCGGCGGTGAACCCGTTGCGAGTGAGGATGCGCTCGGCCGCCTCGCCGAACATGCGCACCGCCACCTTGAACACCTCGTTGCCCTTCATCTTGGCGTAGTGCATCCGCTGCGCCACGGTCTCGTGGGTGGCGGGGTTCCGCGAGCCGCCGCCGGGCTGATAGAGCAGCTCCCAGTAGCGGCCGTCGGAGTAGAGATCGGTGTCGATGATGCCGGACTCGCCCTCCACCGCGCGAAGCACCGCGGCCCCCGCCGCGTCGGCAAGGAGGATGCACGTGCCGCGATCGGTGTAGTCGGTGATGCGGGAGAGGCACTCCGCGCCCACGCAGAGCACCGTGCGGTACTTCCCGGTCTGGACGTACTGGGCACCCACCGAGAGGCTGTACACCGAGCCCGCACAGGCGGCGTAGAGGTCCACCGAGCCGGCGTTGCGGCAGCCCAGGCGGTGCTGGACGAGATTGGCCGTCGTGGGAAACGCCATATCGCCGGTGGTGGTGCCGACGACAATGAAGTCGATCTCCCGGGGCTCGACCCCGGCGCGCTCCATCGCCTGCTGCGCCGCGCGGAGCGCGAGGTCGGAGGTGGCCTCGTTCTCGGCGGCGATGCGGCGCTCGCGGATGCCGGTGCGCTGGACGATCCACTCGTCCGAGGTCTCCACCATCTTCTCCAGCTCGGCATTGGTGAGGACCCGCTGGGGAGCGTAGGCGCCCACACCCACGATCTTGGCGCGCTTCATTCACGTCCTCCCTCGCGCCCCTCGGCAAGCACCGATTCGGCCTCGAGCGCGGTCTTGATGTGGTCGTTCACGTTGTTGCGCACCCATTCCGTGGCCACGCGCAGCGCGTTCTTGATCGCCTTCACCGGTGAGGCGCCGTGGCAGATGATCGACGCGCCGTTGATGCCGAGGAGCGGCGCTCCGCCCATCTCCGTGTAGTCCACCCGCCGCTTCATGCGCGCGAACGCGCGTTGGGCCAGCACCGCGCCCGCCTTCGACAGCACGTCGCGCGTGAGCTCCTCGCGGATCATCGAGGTGAGCATCTCGGCGAGGCTCTCGGACACCTTGAGGCATACGTTGCCGGTGAAGCCGTCGGTGACCACGACGTCGCAGCGGCCGTTGTAGATGTCGCGCCCCTCGATGTTGCCGACGAAGTTGAGGGACGAGCCCCGGAGGCTCTCGAATGTGTCCTTGACCAGCTCGTTGCCCTTCCCTTCCTCCTCGCCCACGGAGAGGAGGCCCACGCGGGGATTGTCCTTGCCGATGATGTCCCGCGAGTACACGTGGCCCATCACCGCGAACTGGAAGAGGTGGCGTGGCTTGGGGTCGACGTTGGCGCCCGCGTCGATGAGCACGGTGAAGCCAGCCAGACTCGGCAGCGCGGTGGCGATGGCGGGCCGCTCGACGCCGGGGAGGAGCCCGAGCACGAACATGCCGATGGCCATCGCGGCCCCCGTGTTCCCCGCGGAGACGAGCGCCTGGCACTCGCCGTCCTTGACGAGGTCGGCAGCCACGCGCAGCGACGAGTCGCGCTTGCGGCGCAGCGCCTGGGAGGGCGCCTCCGCCATGCCCACGACCTGGGTCGCGTGGCGGATAGACAGGGGAAGGTCCTGCGCCTTCAGGCGGAGGATCTCGCGCTCGATGGCCGCCTTGTCGCCGACCAGCACCGAGGCGATCTCATGCTCGCGAGCCGCGACGACGGCGCCCTCCACCACCACCGCGGGCCCGAAGTCGCCTCCCATCGCATCGAGCGCGATCTTCATGGGAGCAGGAGGAATGGGGCGCTACTCGCCCTCGACGGTTAGGACCTCGCGCCCCTTGTAGAAGCCGCAGTGCGGGCAGATCTGGTGCGGCAGCTTCGTCTCGCGGCACTGGGGGCAGATGGACCGTGTGGGCGTGGCCATCTTGTAGTGCGTGCGGCGCTTACGGCCGCGGGTCCGGGAATGACGTCGTTTGGGCAGCGGCATCGGCGTGGGCTCCTATCGTGAGAGTCGGTCCGCCAGGCCCTTCAGCGGCGCCCAGCGCGCATCGGTCCCGCGCTCGGGGCAGCCGCAGGCCGTGACGTTTCGGTTGGCGCCGCACACCGGGCACAGTCCCCGGCAATCCTCGCGGCAGAGTGGCTTCATGGGCAGCGCCAGGCTTGTTTCCGTCTCCACCAGGGCTCCCAGGTCCAGTTGATCGTGCATGTACACGTCGGTCTCGAGATCGTCGGAGCCGAGCTCACGCTCCTCGGCGCGGCCCGGCGGCGCGGGGAGAAAGCGGGCCTCGACCTCCGGCGCCACCTCCGTCGCGAACGGCTCGAGGCACCGGCCACAGACCTGGGGCACCCGCGCTCTCAGCCTACCCCGGACGAAGACCGCATCCCCGTCCCTTTCGACGAGCAGGTCCACGCCGGACAGGGTCCAGGCTGGATCCGCGAAGGGCTGGCCCAGGGAGTCCGGTCCCTCGATCCGGAGACCCTCGTCGGGAATCTCCGAGACCCGGACGATCATGTCGACAACCTCGGTTAAAGATTCAAGAAACAAGGCGCTTTTCAACAACCGCGCCAGTATAGACACGCCGGAAAGGGCTGTCAACCCAAAACCCCCGGGGGGCTGCTCAACTTGACGACCCTGGGGGCCGCTGTTAGCATTCCCAGCGGGAGGACCACCCACATGGGAAATGTGCTTAAAACCGGATTTCTTCTGGCCGTTCTGACCTGCCTCGTGGTCCTCGTAGGCCAGGCGATCGGGGGCCAGCAGGGCATGCTAATCGCGCTGGTCATGGCACTGGTCATGAATTTCGTCAGTTACTGGTTCTCGGACAAGATGGTTCTGGCCATGTACCGGGCTCAGCCCGTGGACGAGGCGGCGGCGCCGGAGCTCTACGGCGTGGTCCGGGGCCTCGCCACCCGGGCCCAGGTGCCGATGCCCAAGGTCTACATCATCCCCACGGATACCCCGAACGCCTTCGCCACCGGGCGCAATCCCGAGCATGCGGCGGTCGCGGTCACCGAGGGGATCATGCGCATCCTCAACCGCGAGGAGCTCGAGGGCGTCATCGCGCACGAGCTGTCGCACGTGAAGAATCGCGACACGCTGATCATGACCATCGCGGCCACCATGGCGGGCGCCATCACCTATCTCGCCCACATGGCGCAGTTCGCGGCCATCTTCGGCGGCTCGCGCCGCGACAGCGACGAGCGCGGCGGCGGGGTGTTCGGCGCCCTCGCCCTGGCGATCCTCGCTCCCATTGCCGCGATGCTGGTGCAGCTGGCGATCTCCCGCGCCCGTGAGTTCCACGCCGACGCCACTGGGGCCCGGATCGCCGGCAAGCCCTTTGGGCTCGCCTCGGCCCTGGAGAAGCTCGATCAGGCGTCCAAGGCGCTCCCGATGGATGCCACGCCGGCCACCGCGCATCTGTTCATCGTGAATCCGCTGAGCGGCAGCATGCTGCGCAGTCTGTTCTCCACGCACCCGTCCACGGAAGAGCGCGTCGCGCGCCTGCGCGCCATGGCGCTCACCCGCTGACCACGCTTCCCTCGGCCGTCAGGGGGGGAGACAACCTGCCGTCTCCCCCCTCGTGCTCTCGCCGGCCGCGCCCGATGATGGTCTGGCAATGATGCCTTCGCGATGATCGCGGCCACCGGCCTCAGAAAAACCTTCGGGGCCACCCTGGTGCTCGAGGATGTCATCCTGGACGTGCCCGCCGGACAGTGCCTGGCCGTACTCGGGCCCAACGGGGCGGGCAAGACCACGCTGCTCCGCATCCTCGCCACGCTGGCGCGGCCCAGCGCGGGCACGCTCCGCATCGATGGGGTGGATGCGCTGCGCGAGCCCGACGCGGTGCGCGCGCGCATCGGCATGGTCGCCCACGGCTCCCACGTCTACGAGGACCTCACCGCGCTGGAGAACCTCCGCTTCTGGGCGGCGATGGGCGGGCTCGACGCGAGCCCCGCGCGCCTTCGCGAGCGGCTCCAGGCGGTGGAGCTGGACACCGTCGCCGACGAGCGCGCGCGCACGTTCTCCGCGGGCATGAAGCGGCGGCTGGGCCTCGCGCGCGTCACCCTGGGGCAGCCGCGCCTGCTCCTCCTGGACGAGCCGTTCAACGGGCTCGACCGCCGGGGCCAGAAATGGCTGGGCGAGTTCTTGCTCGCCTTCAAGGCGGGCGGCGGCACCATCGTCCTGGCGACCCACGGCTTCGCGAGCGCCCTCGCCGTGGCCGACCGGGCGGCGATTCTCGTGGGCGGCCGGATCGCGCTGGACCGGGCCGCGGCGGGGCTCGAGCGCGAGGCGCTGCACCGTCTCTACGATGACCTGATCGAGGCCGAGCGATGAGCGGGTACGCGCGGCGGGTGGGCATCGTGCTCTGGAAGGATCTCCTCGTCGAGCGGCGCACCAAGGAGAGCCTGAACGCGCTCCTCTTCTTCGGGTTGCTGCTCCTCTTCCTCTTCCAGTTCTCGCTGGGGCCGGACCGCGCGCAGGTCGAATCCGTTCTGCCCGGCTTGCTCTGGCTGGGCTTCGTCCTCGCGGGGCTGCTCGGACTGGGGCGGAGCTTCCTCGCCGAGCGCGACAACGACTGCTGGGAGGGCCTGCTCCTCACGCCGGGGGACAAGTCCGCCATCTATCTCGGCAAGCTCGCGGCCAACCTGTGCGTGATGGGCGCGGTGGAGCTGGTAATCCTGGCCCTGTTCGGCCTCTTCTTCGACGTGGATCTCAGCCGGGCGCTGCCGGGGCTCGCGGTGGTGCTGCCGCTCGGCACGCTGGGGCTCGCCACGGTGGGCACGCTCTTCGCCGCCGTCACCGCCCAGGTCCGGGCCCGCGAGCTGCTCTTCCCGGTCCTGCTGCTGCCGGTGCAGGTGCCGGTGTTGCTGGCCACCGTCAGCGCCACCCAGGTCGCGCTCGCCGGCCAGCCGCTGGCCGACGCGCGCGCGTGGCTTCAGCTCCTCGCCGCCGCTGATCTCGTGTACCTCGTGATCGGGCTGCTCACCTTCGAGTTCGTGCTGGAGGTTTGATGCCCCACCGTCCCCTCGTGCGCGCCCTCGGCTGGCTGGCGCTGCTCGCGCTGCTCGCCGGGCTGAGCATGGCCTTCGGCTACGCCCCGCGCGAAGCCGTGCAGGGCAACGTGCAGCGGATCATGTACGTGCACGTGCCGGCGGTGCTGACCGCCTACCTGGCGTTCGGGCTCGTGCTGATCGGCAGCATCGGCTACCTCGCGACCGCCCGGATGGGCTGGGACCGGCTCGCCGCCGCTGCCGCGGAGCTGGGCGTGCTTTTCACGGGCATCACGATCGCGTCCGGCTCGATCTGGGGCAAGCCGACCTGGGGCACCTGGTGGACGTGGGACGCGCGGCTCACCTCGACGGCGATCCTCTTCCTCGTGTACGTGGGCTACCTCCTGCTGCGCGCGACGGTGGAGGAGCCGGAGCGGCGCGGCCGCTTCGCCGCGGTGGTGGGCATCGTGGGCGCCGCCAACATCCCCATCGTCCACTTCTCGGTGAAGTGGTGGCGGGCTCTGCATCAGCCGTCGACGATACTGGGTCCCGAGCCTTCGCCCATCGCCGCGCCGATCGCGCTCGCCCTGCTCGTGAACTGGGTGGCCTTCACCCTCCTCTTCGCGTACTTCCTCACCCGCCGCGTCGAGATCGCCCGGCTGGAGGACGCCGCGCTCCAGGGAGCCGTCCGTGCCCGATAAGGTGATGCCCGACCACTGGGGATACGTGCTGGCCGCGTACGGCCTCGCCGCCGCCGCGCTGCTCGGCTACTGGCGCCATCTCCTGCGCCGCGCCCGCGGCCTCGTCGCGCGCCGGGCCGGCAGACCGACGGCATGAAGCGCCGCGCGAAATTCCTCGCCGGGGGGGCCGTGATCCTGGCCGCGCTCGTCTATCTCGTCTACGCCGGGGTGAGCCAGTCCGTCGTCTACTTCGTGACGCCGGCGGAGCTGCTTGCCGCGCCGGCCGCGGGGAAGACCTATCGGCTGGGCGGCATGGTGCAGCCGGGCAGCCTCGTGTGGCAGCCGCGCACGCTCGACCTCCGCTTCACGCTGTCCGACGGAAAGGCCACGGTGCCGGTGCGCCACAAGGGCACCCCGCCCGATCTCTTCGCCGAGGGGCGCGGCGCCGTGGTCGAGGGCGCATGGAGCGGCGAGGGCTACTTCAAGGCGACGACCATCCTCGCCAAGCACTCCGAGGAGTACAAGGCGCCGCACGACCCCTCCCAGACCGGCTACAAGGAGCTCCTGAAGACGCTCCGCGGCGACCAGGCGTCGCAGCCCCGATGAGCCCATGCTGATCGGCGCGCCGGAGATCGGCTACGCCCTCACGGTGGTGGCGCTGGGGCTCGCCCTCTGGGGTGGCGCCGCCGCAGTCACCGCCGCGCGCGGCGGTCGGCCCGCGCTGCTCGCTTCCGCGGAGCGCGCCGCGGTGGGCGTGTGGGCGCTCGTAACCGGCTGCATGCTCGTGCTCGTCCACGCGTTCCTGACCTTCGACTTCTCGATCCGCTACGTGGCGGCCAACACCAATCGCGGCACGCCGTTCTACTACCGCATCACCGCGCTGTGGGGCGCGCTGGAAGGCTCGATCATCCTGTGGGCCTGGCTGCTCGGCCTCTACATGCTCATCGTGGTGATCCGCTACCGCCGGCGGCAACCCGAGCTCTACCCGTGGGTGCTCACCGTCATGCTCGCGATCCTCGCCTTCTTCCTCCTGGTGATGACGGTGCCGGCGCCGCCCTTCGAGCGCCTGTCGCCGGTGCCGCCGGACGGACGCGGCCTGAATCCGCTGCTCGAGGACTCGGGCATGATCACGCACCCGGTGGCGCTCTATCTCGGCTTCACCGGCTTCACCGTGCCCTTCGCGTTCGCCATGGCCGCCCTCGCCCTGGGTCGCACCGGCGAGGAGTGGATCACGATCACGCGGCGCTGGACCATCATCGCCTGGTATTTCCTCTCCCTCGGCCTGCTGATCGGAGGCTGGTGGAGCTATCACGTGCTCGGGTGGGGCGGGTACTGGGCGTGGGATCCGGTGGAGAACGCCGCCTTCATGCCGTGGCTCACCGGCACCGCGTTCCTGCACTCGGTGATGATCCAGGAGCGGCGCCGCATGCTGAAGCTCTGGAACCTCACGCTCATCATCCTCACGTTCGGGCTCACGCTCTTCGGCACGTTCCTCACGCGCTCCGGAATCATCGGCTCGGTGCACGCGTTTACCCAGGGCTCGATCGGCGCGTTCTTCCTGACCTTCCTCGCCCTCGTGCTCCTCACCTCCTTCTCGCTGCTGGCGTGGCGCATGGACCGCCTCAAGGGACAAGGCGAGCTCGACTCCATCGTGTCGCGCGAGTCCGTGTTCCTGCTGAACAACGTCTTTCTCGTCGCCGCGAGCTTCGCGGTGTTCTTCGGCACGATCTTCCCGCTCCTCTACGAGGCGGTGTGGCAGGAGAAGGTCAGCGTGGGCGGGCCGTACTTCAACACCATCAACATCCCGCTGTTCCTGGGCCTCCTGTTCCTGATGGGCGTGGGGCCCCTCATCGCGTGGCGGCGCGCCTCGATGGAGAGCCTGCGACGGAATTTCCTCAAGCCGGTGCTCGCCGGCGTCGTCGCGGCCGCCCTCCTGCGCGTGATCGGCATCGGCAACGCGCTCGTGCTGCTGGCCGCGGGACTCGTGGTCTTCGTCGCCGGGACCATGGCGCTCGACTTCTGGCGGGCGGCCCGGGCACGCCGGCGCACTGGGGACGGCTGGCGCGCCGCCACCTTCGGGCTGCTCCTGCGCCAGAACCGGCGCTACGGCGGCTTCGTCGTGCACCTGGGCATCCTCGTTGTCGCTCTCGGCGTCGCCGGCTCGCAGGCCTGGTCGCTCCAGACCGAGGCCACGCTCGCGAAGGGCGAGAGCGTCGAGCTGGGCGGCTATCGGGTGCGCTTCGACGGCGTCGACGCCAGCGAGGAGTCGAATCACGCCAAGGTAACGGGCACGTTCAGCGTCACTCACGGCGCGCGGCCCGTCGACGTGCTCCAGCCGGCCAAGAAGTTCTACCCGCAGGAGCAGACACCGATCGCCTACGTGGACTACCGCCTCGGCTTTTTCGAGGACGTCTACCTCGTCCTGGGCGACTTCGCCCGCGACGGCTCGCACGCCACCATCAAGGTGCAGGTCAACCGCATGGTGTCGTGGCTCTGGCTGGGCGGGCTGGTGCTGACCCTCGGCACCGTGCTCGCGGTGCTGCCCGATCGGCGGAGGCCCGCATGAGCCGTCTCCGCTGGGTGATCCCGCTCGCAGTGCTGCCCGTGATCGCGCTCCTCGCCTATGGCTTCTGGACGGATCCGCGGGGCGAGGTGAAATCGCCCCTCATCGGCAAGCCCGCGGCGCCGTTCACCCTGAGCACGTTCACCGGCACGCCGGTGTCGCTGGAAGGCCTCCGGGGTCGCGTGGTCCTCGTCAACTTCTGGGCCTCGTGGTGTATTCCCGCCTGCTACGAGGAGGCGCCGGTGCTCCAGGAGGTGTGGCGTGACTACGAGCGGCGCGGCCTCGCCGTGGTCGGCATCAACGTGCAGGACAAGGACGATGCGGCGCGGAAGTTCATGGAGCAGTTCGGCTTCACCTTCCCCAACGCGATGGACGTCGGCGGCAAGGTCGCGGTGAACTACGGGGTCTACGGCGTGCCCGAGACCTTCCTCATCGACAAGAAGGGCCGCATCCGCGAGCGGAAGGTGGGCGCGGTGGACGCGGAGGCGCTCCGCGGCCACGTCGAGCGGCTCCTCGCCGAGTCCTCATGAGGCGTGCGGCCGCCGTCTTCGGCCTCGTCATGGCCGTGGGCGTCCTCGGCTTCGGGCTCGCCCTCGCGGCGGCGCCGGTGGACGAGCAGACCGTGCATGCGATCGCCGCCCAGCTCCGTTGCGTGGTGTGCCAGAGCCTCTCGGTCGCGGACTCCCCCTCGGAGACCGCCCACCAGATGCGCGACATCATCCGCGAGCGGCTCGCCGCGGGCGAGACGCCGGAGCAGGTCACTGCCTACTTCGTGGCGCGCTACGGCGACTGGATCCTCCTGGCGCCGCCGCGGCGCGGCTTCACCCTGCTCGTGTGGGTGGTGCCGTACGTGGGGCTCGCGCTCGGCCTCGTGGTGGTGGCCGTCGCGATACGCCGCTGGAGCCGGGTCACGGCCGGCCGTCGCGCCGCCGCGCCGCCCCCCGAGGTGGACGCGGCCACGCGCGAGCGCATCCGCCGCGAGATGGCGGAAGGCGGGCCGTGAGCGGCGGTCAGGTCGTCGCGATCCTCGCGCTGGCCGCGCCGATCGCCCTGCTGGTGCTCTGGCCGCTGCTCCGCGCGCGGAGCGCGGACCGCGTACCGGCGGCGCCCGTGGGCGAGGACCGGCGCCTCGAGCTCGACGAGGAGCGGGCCACGGTGTACCGCGCGCTCCGCGAGCTGGACTTCGATCACCAGGCCGGGCACCTCGCCGACGACGACTACCAGGCGCTGCGCGCCACCTACGAGGCGCGGGCCGCGGCGGCGCTGAGCGCCCTCGATGCCCTGGGCGCCCCGCCCGAGCCCGCACGGCGCGCCGCTCCCGAGCGCGCGCGGGCGGCGCAGGCGTGGACGCGGAGCCCCGCGGCACTCGCGGTGGGCGGCGTCCTGCTCATGATCTTCGGCATCGTGGTCGGCGTGAGCATGGGACGCTACACCGAGTCGGTGCCCGCCGCGCCCATGGGCGCGCCATCCGTCCCCGCGATGCCGCCCCCCACGGGCCGCCTCAGCGAGCCAGCGCCCGGCGGCCCGACGCCCGGCGGCGTAGCGGCGCCCGGCCGCCCGATCCCGCCGGAGATGCTGCAAGGCATGCTGCAGGCGGCGCGGCAGAGCCTGATGGCGGGACGCTACGCGGAGGCCATCGCCGCCTATCAGGCCGTGCTCAAGCGCGAGCCGCGGAACGTGGACGCGCTCACCCATCTTGGCTTTATCGTGGCCCTGGGCGGCCATGCCGACCCCGCGCTCGAGACCATCGACAAGGCCCTCGCCATCGATCCGGACTACGCGCTCGCCCACTACTACCGCGGCCAGGTGCTCTACGAGGCCAAGGGCGATGCCGCAGGGGCCATCAAGGAGTGGGAGCGATTCCTCGCCCTGGTGCCGTCGGGGCCGGAGCACGATCAGGTCAAGGCCCTCATCAAGGACGCGCGCGTCCGGCCGGCGCCCGCCGCCGCGCCGACACCGCTTCCCCGCTGACGCGGCCCGGCCCGCCCACCTCGGCGGCCCGTCGCCCCGCGCGGGGACGATTAGCGTTGACTGCGCGGTCGACTTAGGGCTACCTTAGCCGCGACATCGGGGCCTTCCCGACCACAACCCCTCCGCTCAGCCTCCCCCACAGGAGACGCTCCATGCGCATGTCAACGAATCGGACGACGCGGGGGGCCATCGCCGGCGCCGCCGTCCTGCTCTGCGGCCTCGCGAGCGCCGCCGTCGCCAACGAGGTCGTGGTCTACTCCGCCCGCTCGCACTACGGGCAGGAGCCGGCCATCGAGGCCTTCACCAAGAAGACCGGGATCCAGGTCAAGAGCCACGGGGGCAACTCCTCCGAGCTCTTCGATCGTCTGAGGGCCGAAGGCGACAAGACGCCCGCCGACGTGCTCATCACGGTGGACGCGGGCAATCTCTGGAGCGCCGCCCAGGCCGGGCTCCTGGCAAGGATCGACGCGCCGGAGATCCAGGCGAACGTGCCCGCCAACCTCCGCGATCCCGACGGCCGCTGGGTGGCGCTGACGATGCGCGCGCGGACCATCATGTACAACACGAGGAAGGTGAAGCCCGAGGAGCTCTCCACCTACGAAGCGCTCGCCGATCCCAAGTGGAAGAACCGGATCTGCCTCCGAACGTCCGGCTACATCTACAACCAGTCCTTCCTCGCCACCATGATCAAGCGCCAGGGCGAGCCGAGGGTCGAGACGGTGGTGCGGGGCTGGGCGGCCAATAACCCCTCCCTGATCAACGGCGACACCAAGATTCTCGAGTCCATCGCCGCCGGGCAGTGCGACGTCGGGATCACCAACACGTACTACCTGGCCCGCATCCTCGCCAAGGATGCGGCCTTCCCGGTGGCGCCGTTCTTTGCAAATCAGCAGACCACCGGCACCCACGTCAACATCTCCGGCGCCGGCATCACCGCCCATGCCAGGAACAGGGCGAACGCGGTGAAGCTCCTCGAGTTCCTCACCTCGCCCGAGGCGCAGCAGATGTTCGCCGACTCGAACTTCGAGTATCCGGCGAACCCGCAGGCGGCGGTGAATCCGATCCTCGCCCGGTGGGGGAAGTTCAAGCAGGACGACATCAACGTGGCCGCCGCGGGCGAGCTCCAGGCCGCCGCGACCAGGCTCGCCGACCGCGCCGGCTACAAGTAGGGTGCCCGCGCCCCCGCGCGCGGCGGCTGCCTCCCTCGGAGGGCAACCCGCCGCGCGGCCGCACGGAACGGAATGGACGATCGCCGCCATCCTCGTGGCGGCCGGGCTCGCCGCGCCCGTGCTCGTGGTGCTCTCCTCCCTCCTGTCCCCGCGGGGCGAGATCTGGCGCCATCTCTGGCGCACCCAGCTCGCCGAGCTCCTGCTCAACACGCTCGCGCTGCTCGCCGGCGTGGCCGGCGGCACGCTTCTCGTGGGGACCGTGCTCGCGTGGCTGGTGGTGCACTACCGCTTCCCCGGGCGCGACCTCTTCGAGTGGGCACTCATCCTTCCCCTCGCGGTGCCGGCCTACGTGATCGGCTTCGCGTTCCTCGGGCTCTTCGAGTTTGCGGGCCCCGTGCAAACGGCGCTGCGCCGGCTCTTCGGCCCCGGCGTCCGCCTTCCCGAGCTGCGCTCGTGGGGTGGCGTGGTGCTGATGATGACGCTGGTGTTCTACCCTTACGTCTACCTGCTCGCGCGGGCGGCCTTCCGCGAGCAGGGCTCCGCGGCGGTGGAGACCGCGCGCAGTCTCGGGCGTTCGCCCACGCGGGCCTTCCTCGAGGTCACGCTGCCCCTGGCCCGGCCGTCGCTGGCCGCCGGCGTCGCCCTCGCGATGATGGAGGCTCTCGCCGACTTCGGCACCGTGGCGACCTTCGGCTATCGGACGCTCACCGAGGGCGTGTACCGGGTCTGGTACGGGATGTTCGACCGCATCGCGGCGAGCCAGCTCGCCGCCGTGCTGCTGCTGTTCTCCGCCGCGCTTCTCTGGCTGGAGCGCGCCTCGCGCGGCCGCCGGCGCTTCGTGCAGCGCCCGCGCCACGGTCCGGAAGCGGCGCCGGTCACGCTGCGCGGCGTCCGGGCGCTCGCCGCGTTCGCTGCCTGCGGCGGCGTCCTCGGCCTGGCCTTCGCGCTGCCCGTGGGTCAGCTCGTGGTGTGGGCGGCGCAGGCCGTCCGGGCCGGGCGGGTGACGCCGACATTTCCGGCGCTGCTCGCCAACACGCTCGCCCTCGCGAGCGTGGCCGCCCTCGCCGCGTGCGCGGTGGCGGTGACGCTGGCTTACGCCCTGCGCTTGCATCCCGCGCCGGCCACGCGCGCGGCGAGCCGCCTTGCCTCCCTCGGCTACGCGCTGCCCGGTGCCGTCATCGCCGTGGGCGTGCTCATCCCACTCGCCGCGCTCGATCGGTCGCTCGTGCCCCTACTCGAGCGTCTGCTGGGGCGCCCGCTCGGTCTGCTCTTCACCGGCTCGGCCGTGGGTCTCGTGTACGCGTATCTCGTGCGCTTCATGGCGGTGTCGCTCCAGACGGTCGAGGCGAGCCTCACGCGCATCCCGCCGAGCCTCGACGATGCCGCGCGCGCCCTCGGGGTGAGCGCGCGCGGCGCGCTCCGGCGCGTGCACCTGCCGCTGCTGCGCGGCGGCCTCGCCACCGCGCTGGTACTGGTCTTCGTGGAGACCATGAAGGAGATGCCGGCCACCCTGCTGCTGCGCCCCTTCGGACTCAACACGCTTGCCATCGAGGTGTGGGAGCACACGTCGGAGGCCATGTGGCAGGAGGCGGCGGTGCCCGCGCTCGCCATCGTAGTCGCGGGGCTGGGGCCCGTGCTGCTGGTGATGCGCTGGAGCCGCCTGCCGGTCTCGCGAGGGGAGGATCCATGACGAGGGCCACCACATTCGCGGAGCTCCGCGGGCCGCCCGCCTCCTGAGCGCGCGCGGAGGGCGTGCTATTCTCGGGTTTATCCATGGCTCGAGAGCAGGACGCCGCCGCCCGTGTCGAGACGCTTCGCCGTGAGATACGGCGGCACGACGAGCTCTATCACGCCCAGGACCGCCCGGAGATCGCGGACGCCGAGTACGACGCGCTGAAGCGCGAGCTCGTCGCCCTCGAGGAGGCGCACCCCGAGCTCGTCACCGCCGACAGCCCCACCCGCACGGTGGGCGCGCGCCGCAGCGAGGCCTTCGCTCCCGTCGAGCACCGAGGCGCCATGCTGTCGCTCGACAACGCCATGAGCGTGGACGACCTCCGCGAGTTCGAGGCGCGCCTGCGCCGCGCCCTGCCCGGCGCGAGCTTCCAGTACGTGTGCGAGCCCAAGATCGACGGCCTCGGCGTGGCGCTCCTCTACGGGCGCGGCCGATTCGTGCGCGGGGCCACCCGGGGCGATGGCCGCGTCGGCGAGGACGTCACCCATACCCTCGCCACGCTCGCCCAGATTCCCAAGCGGCTGCATGGGCCGCTAGCCAGCGTCGCCGAGCTGGAGGTCCGCGGCGAGGTGTACATGCCGCTCGCCGCATTCCGGAAGCACAACGCGGCGCTGGTGGAGGCGGGCGAGGAGCCCTTCGCCAATCCCCGCAACGCCGCCGCGGGCGCGGTGCGCCAGAAGGACCCCGCGATCACCGCGTCCCGGCCGCTGGCCATCTTCCTCTATCACGTGAGCGAGGCCGCGGGCGCGCGGCCCGGCTCGCACTGGGACACCCTGGAGGCCCTGCGCGCGAACGGCTTCCCGGTGAATCCGGAGTCGAAGCGGTGCGAGAACCTCGACGCGGTCATCGCCTACTGCGCCGAGCTCGAGGCGCGCCGCGACGGGCTCGACTACGAGGCCGACGGCGTGGTCGTGAAGGTCGACGACCTCGAGCAGCAGCGGCGGCTCGGCGCCACCTCCCATCATCCCCGCTGGGCCATCGCGGTGAAGTTCGCCGCCCGCCAGGCCACCACCCGCGTGCTCGCCATCGAGGTCAACGTGGGGAAGTCCGGCGCGCTCACCCCGGGCGCGTCCCTCGAGCCGGTGCAGCTCGCGGGCGTGACCGTGCGCGCGGTGAGCCTGCACAACGAGGACGAGGTGCGGCGCAAGGACGTGCGCGTGGGCGACACCGTGCTCATCGAGCGCGCGGGCGACGTTATCCCCTATCTCGTGCGGGTGATCGAGGAGAAGCGGCCGGCCCGCACCGAGCCGTTCCGGATGCCCGACCACTGCCCGGTGTGCGGCGGCGCTGCCGTGCGCGCGGAGGGCGAGTCGGTGTGGCGCTGCACCAACAGCGCCTGCCCCGCCCAGCTCAAGGAGCGGCTCTTCCACTTCGGCTCGCGGCGCGCCATGGACATCGAGCACCTCGGGGAGGGGGTGATCGCCCAGCTCGTCGACAGCGGCCGTGTCACCGACTTCGCCGGCCTCTATTCCCTCACCGTCGACGAGCTGGCCGCGCTCAATCGCCTGGCGAAGAAGTCGGCCTCCAATCTCCACGACGCGATCCAGAAGTCGAAGGACCGCGGCCTCTCGCGCCTCCTCAACGCCCTCGGGATCCGGATGATCGGCGAGCGGGCGGCGCAGCTCCTCGCCTCGCGCTTCGGCACCATGGAGCGCTTGCAGGCCGCCAGCGCGGAGGAGATCAACGACATCCATGGTATCGGCCCGGAGATCGCCCGCGCCGTGCGCTCGTTCTTCGACGAGCCCCGAAACCAGGAGACGATCCATCACCTGGCCGAGGCAGGTGTGCTGATGCGGGAGGAGGGGCACACCGAGGGCCCGCGTCCGCTGGACGGGAAGACGGTGGTGCTCACTGGCAGCCTCCGCACCCTCAGCCGCGATCAGGCCAAGGATCTCGTGCTCCGTCTGGGCGGGCGCGTCACCGGCTCCGTCTCCAAGAAGACCGACTACGTGGTGGTGGGCGAGGAGGCGGGCTCGAAGGCTGACGCCGCCAAGCGCCTCAAGGTGCCCACGCTGGACGAGCAAGGGTTCCTCGCCCTGGTGGGGCGCGCGTGATGCGTCTCGCCGCGGCGCTCGCCGTTGTTCTCGTCGCCGGCGCCGCGTGGGCGCAGACGCCGGCCCCGCCCCCGGCCAGCCGCGACCAGGCCCTGGCCGACCTCACGCAAGCCGACGTCGAGGCGCGCCGGCGCGCCGCGGCGGCGCTGGGGGAGGTCGGGCGCATGGAAGACGTGCCGGCCCTCGTGCAGGCGCTTCGCGACGGCGACGGGATCGTGCGCGCCCTCGCCGAGAACTCGCTCTGGGGCGTATGGAGCCACTCGGGCGATCCCGAGATCGACGCCCTGTTCGAGCTCGGCGTGGAGCAGATGAACCTGCGTCAGGGGCCCGCCGCCATCGCTATCTTCACCCGGATCATCGAGAAGAAGCCCGAGTTCGCCGAGGGCTGGAACAAGCGGGCGACCGTCTACTTCCTGATGGGCGAGTACGAGCAGTCGCTCCACGACTGTGACGAGGTGATGAAGCGCAATCCCTCCCACTTCGGCGCCCTCGCCGGCTACGGCCAGATCTATCTGCGCCTCGGTCTGCCGGAGCGGGCGCTCCCCTACTTCCAGCGGGCCCTCGCGGTGAATCCCAACATGGAGGGCGTGGCGCAGATGGTCGAGGAGATCAAGGCGCTCCTCGCCGAGAAGCGACGGGAGAGCGTCTAGTGGGCCGGCCCGCGCGCGTCGCCTGCCCGCGTTGCGGCGAGCCCGGCGACCTCGCCGCGCCGCCCGCGGTGTGCGCGCGCTGCGGGACCGTGATGGAGATCGAGATCGATCTCGGCTTCGCCCGGCCGGGCCTCGCCGAGCGCATCCGCCGGCGGCCGCGCGGGCTCTGGCGCTGGCACGAGTTCCTCCCCGTCGACGCGAGCCGTGGAATCACGCTTGGTGAAGGCGACACCCCGCTGCTCCACGCGCCCCGCCTTGCCCGCGAGCTCGGCCTCGAGCGGCTGCACGTGAAGAACGACACCGTGCTCCCCACCGGCTCGCTCAAGGACCGGTCGGTGACGGTGGCCCTCACGCATGCCCGCACCCTGGGCGCCGGCACGGTGGGCGTGGCCTCGAGCGGCAATCACGCGGCCTCGGTGGCCGCCTACGCCGCCGCCGCCGGCGTGCCCGCCGTCGTGATGGTTCCCGCCGCGACCTCGCCGGCCAAGGTGCTGCAGGCGCGCGCCCACGGCGCGACCCTGCTCGCGGTGCGCGCGGGCTTCGACGCGACCTTCGCCCTCTTCAAGGAAGCGCTCAAGGCCTTTGGCTGGTACTCGTGCCTCTCCACCAATCCGTGGCGAAACGAGGGGAAGAAGAGCTACGCCTTCGAGACCTGGGAGGATCTTCGCGGCGAGACGCCGGACTGGATGCTTCACCCCATCGGGGGCGGGCTCGGCGTGACCGCGTGCTGGAAGGGGTGGCGCGAGCTGGTCGAGCTCGGCTGGGCCTCCCGCGTGCCGAGAATGGTGGCCGCCCAGCCCACTGCCGCCGATCCCATCACGCGCGCGTTCGAGGCGGGCGCCGACCACGTGGCGCCGATCGCCGCCGCCGACACCGTGGCCCAGGCCATCGCGGTGGGCGCCCCCAGCCTCGGCTGGCGCTGCCTCGACGCCGTGCGCCGCAGCAGCGGCGCCGCCGCGAGCGCCACCGACGCCGAGCTCCTCGAGGCGCAGGCCCTGCTCGCCCGCACCGCCGGCATCTACTGCGAGCCGTCCGCGGCGGCCTCCGTCGCGGTGGCGCGTCGCCTGCGCCGGGATGGCCGCATCAAGGCCACCGACCTCGTGGTCTGCGTGGTCACTGGCCACGGCCTCAAGCAGCCGGGCCCCGTCGAGCCGGCCCCGATGCACACCGTGGACCCCACTCTCGCCGCCGTGGAGGCGGCCCTCAGCAAAGGAGACCCGACGTGGCGCTGACCACCCAGCAGATCGACGCCCTCAAGAAGATCACCAGCCCCAGCGTGGCCAATGCCATCGAGACGTTCAATGTCCGGCCGCGCGAGCAGGGCAATCTCTCCTCGGACATCAAGGCCCTTTTCCCGGAGATGGGGCCGATGGTGGGCTATGCCTGCACCGCCATCATCCGCGCCGAGTCCGGGCCCATCGAGGGGCATCGGGCCAGCCTCTTCGGCTGGTGGGACTTCATCCAGACGATCCCCGCGCCGCGCGTGATCGTGGTGCACGACCTCGACGACCCGCGAGGCCAGGGCGCGCAGTGGGGCGAGGTGCAGGCCAACATCCACCGCGCGCTGGGCTGCGTCGGCGTGGTGACGGACGGGTCCGTGCGCGACCTCGACGAGGTCCGCGCGCTCAATTTCCAGTTCTGCGCGGCTCACGTGTCGGTGTCGCACGCCAACGTGCACATGGTGGACTTCGGCATCCCCATCAAGGTCGGCGGCGTCTGGATCAAGCCGGGCGACCTCGTGCACGGCGACCAGCACGGCGTGGTGACGATCCCCCAGGAAATCGCGCCTGGCATCCCCGACGCCATTGCCAAGGTCGAGGCCAACGAGAAGCGCATCATCTCCGTGTGCCAGAGCCGGGACTTCACCGCGGAAAGGCTCAAGGCGCTCTACAAGGAGATCCGCCCCGGTACGTATTGATCGGGGGTGGGCGGCGCAGGCATGCGGCTGGTTGGCTGGAACATCCGGGCGGGCGGCGGGATCCGCGCTTCGGCGCTCGCCGCCCAGCTGGGCCGCTGGGCGCCTGACGTCGTGGCGCTCTGCGAGTTCCGCGCAACGCCGCCCAGCGCCGCTCTGGCCCTCGCCCTCGCCGGGCAGGGGCTCACGCATCAGGCGACCACCGCCGACCCGCGCCGGCCCGGCGTGAACGCCCTCCTCATCGCCTCGCGCTGGCCCCTTCGCCGCCTCGCCGCGCGCGCCTGGCCGTGCGAGCGGGGCCGCTGGCTCCTCGCCGAGGTGGGGGCGCCGCGCCCCTTCACGGTGGGCGCGATGCACGTGCCCAATCGCGACACCGGCCGCAAGTGGCCGTTCCTCGACGCGGTGCTGCGCACCGCCACGCGCTGGGCCGACGGTCCCGCCGTGCTGATCGGCGACACCAATTCCGGCCGCCCCGGCGTCGACGAGGCGCCGACCTGCAAGGTGGGCTTCAACGCGCGCGAGGGCGGATGGATCGAGGGCCTGGAGGGGGCGGGCTGGCGCGACGGCTTCCGCCATCTCCGCGGTGACGAGCGCGCCTACACCTGGTACTCGCCCAACGCGCGCAACGGCTTCCGCCTGGACCAGGCCTTCGTGAACGCCGAGCTCCTCCCCGCTCTCGGCGACGTCCGCTACGAGTGGGGCCGGCGGCGGCCGGGGCGGCGGCCGAGCTTCGCCCTGTCCGATCACGCCGCGCTGCTCCTCGACTTCCACGCGGGCGCGCCTCTACAATGACGACGGCGCCATGATCGAGATCCGCCTACCCCGCCTCGCCGACGCGACCGCGTGCACAGAGCTCGCCGCGCTCGTGATCGGCCCCGAGCGGGCGGGCACGTTCGTGAAGTCGCACTTCGAGCGGCATCAGGTGATGGTGGCGGAGGCGGGCGGCGAGGTCATCGGCTTCCTCGCCTACCGCACCGACTGGTTCCAATGCACCTACATCACCTTGGTGGTCGTGCGGGAGGACTACCGGCGCAAGGGCATCGCCCGCGAGTTCTTCCGCTCGGTGGAGGCGGTGTCCCTCTCCCCGCGCGTGTTCTCCTCCACCGAGGAGACCAACGCCCCGTCCATCCAGATGCACACCGCGCTCGGCTACGCGCCGAGCGGCTACATCGACAACCTGCCCCAGGGCGTGCGCGAGCTCCTCTTCTACAAGCGCGTGCCGCCCCGCGGGCTGGCCTGACGGAGGCTTCCATGTCGGACAAGCGTCAGCTCCTCACCGAGGCGGAGACGGAGTTCCAGTCCCTCAAGCGCGCGGTGGCCGGACTGGACGACGCGGCCCTCCGGGAGGTCTGGTGCGGGAGCTGGAGCGTGCGGGAGATCCTGGGGCACATCTCGGGCTGGCATCGCGAGATGCAACCCGCTCTCGAGCGGCTGGCGCGGGGCGAGAAGCCGGTCCCCTCGGGCGTGTCCTACAGCGACGTGGACGCCTGGAACGCGAAGTTCGCGGCGTCCGTTCACGGGAGCAACGCCGAGATCCTCGGCGAGCTCGACCGCTCCCACGCCGACTTCATGCGCACGGCGGCGACGGTGCCCGACGAGCGCGTGGTGCCCGACCGCACCGCCTACAAGCTCATCGACGCGAACAGCCGGCATCACTACCGAGAGCACATCGAGGACATCCTGGCCTGGCGCAAGCGCCGGGGGATCTGATCCGCTAGCGCGCGGGCGGGGCGAAGGGCGCGGGGCGCGCGCCCAGGCACGCATTCTCGACGGGGTCCCATCGACCGCCGGCCGCCGCGCACTGACGCTGGCCGGCCACCCGAAGGGTGCGGTGCGCGCCGTAGAGGGCGAGCGCGACCAGGCCCGCCATCACCCCCAGCAGCACGACGGTTCGGAGGGGCTTCAGCGCTGCCCCCGCCGCTCGTCGCGGCGGAGCTTGTACTCGATCGAGTCCACCAGGGCCTGCCAGGACGCCTCGATGATGTTGTCGGCCACCCCCACCGTGCCCCACGTCTCGTCGCCATCGCCCGATGTGATGAGCACGCGGGTCTTCGCCGCGGTGGCCTTGGCCTCGTCCAGGATGCGCACCTTGTAGTCGAGCAGGCTCATCTGGCGGAGGTTCGGGTAGAAGTCCTCTAGCGCCTTGCGGAGCGCGTGGTCCAGCGCGTTGACGGGCCCATTGCCGGACGCCGCGGTGTGCTCCTCGATCCCCCGCACACGCAGCTTCACGGTGGCCTCCGCCACCGGCTCGGTGCCGCTGCCCTGCTCCTCCACGATCACCCGGAACCCCTGGAGCTCGAAGTACGGCCGGTGGTTGCCGAGCGCGCGCTCCATCAGGAGCTCGAACGACGCCTCCGCGCCCTCGAACTGGAAGCCCTCATCCTCGAGACGCTTGAGCGTCTCCAGGATGCGGCGGGCGTCCGGGGTGTTCTTGTCGAGGTCGATCCCGTACTCGCGCGCCTTCCAGAGGATGTTCGACTGCCCGGCGAGCTCGGACACGAGCACCCGGCGGTGATTGCCCACCACTTCGGGATCGACGTGCTCGTAGGTGTCGGGGTGCTTGAGCACGGCGGAGACGTGGATGCCTCCCTTGTGGGCGAAGGCGGAGTCGCCCACGTAGGGCTGGGACGCCCAGGGCTTGCGATTGGCCAGCTCCGATACGAAGCGAGACACGTCGCGGAGATCGCGCAGGTGCTCGCGCGGGATGCTCTCGAGCCCCATCTTCAGCATGAGGTTCGGGATGATGGAGACCAGGTTCGCGTTGCCGCAGCGCTCGCCGTAGCCGTTGATCGTGCCCTGCACGTGGTCCACGCCCGCCGACACCGCGGCCAGCGTGTTGGCCACCGCGCACTCGGTGTCGTTGTGGACGTGAATGCCGAGCGGGGTCTCCGGCCGGAGCGCCTTCTTCACCTCCCCAAGGATCGCGATGATCTCGTGGGGCACGCAGCCGCCGTTGGTGTCGCACAGGACGAGACAGTGGGCCCCCGCCGTCTCCGCCGCGCGCAGGGTGGCGAGGGCATACTCGCGATTCTTCTTGAAGCCGTCGAAGAAGTGCTCGGCGTCGTAGAGCACCTCCTCGAAGTGCTTGTGAAGGTACGCGATCGAGTCGCCGATCATGGCGAGGTTCTCGTCGAGCGTGGTGCCCAGGGCCGCGGTCACGTGGAAGTCCCAGGACTTCCCGAAGATCGTCACCACCGGCGGGCCGGCCTCGACGAGGGCCTGGAGGTTTGGATCCTCCGGCGGCCGCACCCCCGGCCGGCGGGTGGCCCCGAAGGCGGAGATCCTCGCGGTCTTGAACACCGCCCCCTGCACCCGCTTGAAGAAGCGCAGGTCCTTCGGGTTCGAGCCCGGCCAGCCGCCCTCGATGTAGTGAATCCCCAAGGCGTCGAGGCGCTGGGCGATGCGGACCTTATCCTCCATGGAGAAGGACACGCCTTCCCCTTGGGTGCCGTCCCGCAGCGTGGTGTCGTAGAGCTTGATGAGCCGCGTCATGGAGCACACATCATGGAGAACGCCTCGCGGGGAGTCAAGTTTACGGGGCGGCGGGCGCCGTGTCGGCGGTGGCCCCGTCAGACCACCCCGGCGGCGCGGAGCTTCGCCACCTTGGCCGGGGAATACCGGAGCAGGCGCGTGAGCACCTCGTCGGTGTGCTGGCCGAGTAGCGGCGGCGCGGCTTGGGGCGCGCCCGGGGTCTCCCAGAGGCGGATCGGCACGCCCATCATCGTGACGGCGCCCGCCTTGGGGTGTGGCAGCGACACCACCATGCCGCGCGCCTTGAGATGCGGGCTCTCGCACACCTCGGCCACCGTCTTGATCTTGCCGGCGGGGACCCCGGCCTTGTCCATGCGGGCCAGCCACTCCGCGGCGGGGCGCTGACCCAGCTCCGCGTTGAGGATCGGGTTCAGCACGTCGCGGTTCGTCACACGCTTGGCCTCGGTGTCGAAGCGGTCGTCCTTGACGAGGTCGGGCCGGCCGAGGGCCCCGCAGAACCGCTCGAAGAGCGAGTTGTTGGCGACGCCGAGGGTGAGATAGGCATCCTGCGCCTGATACACCTCGTAGGGCACGATCGAGGGATGCGCGTTGCCCCGCCGCGCCGGCCGCCCGCCCGCGTTCCAGTAGAGGCCGGCCTGATACGTGAGCAACGCGGCCATTGCGTCGAGCATGCCGATCTCGACCTTCTGCCCGCGCCCGCTGCGCTGCCGCGCGAGGAGCGCCAGCGCGATCCCGTGCGCGGCCGACATGCCCGCGACGAGATCGGCGATGGAGTTGCCGACCTTGAGCGGCGGCCCATCCGGGAAGCCGGTGAGATCCATCACGCCCGACTCGCCCTGCACGATGAGATCGTAGCCGGGCCGGGGCGCCTCGGGGCCGCTCTCGCCGAAGCCCGAGATCGAGCAATAGATCAGCCGCGGGTTCTTCTTCCGCAGCGCCTCGAAGCCGAAGCCCAGCCGCTCCATGGTCCCCGGCCGGAAGTTCTCGAGCACCACGTCGGCCCGCGCGATGAGCCCGTGGAGGATGGTCTGACCTTCCGGCGCCTTCAGGTTCAGCGTGAGGCTCTTCTTGCTGCGGTTCACCGACATGAAGTACGTGGCCTCGCCACCCGCGAACGGCGGCCAGCCGCGCGTGTCGTCACCCTTGCCGGGCTCCTCGACCTTGATGACCTCGGCGCCCATGTCGCCCAGCGCCATCGCGCAGAACGGGCCCGCGAGCACGCGGGTGAGGTCGATGACGCGGATGCCGGCGAGCGGCGGCCGGGCGCCGGGAGCGCGGCGGGCGCGTGGGGGAGCGGCGGTGCGTGTCTTCGGACGGCGCTTACGGCTGGCCACTGGACCTCCCCCCGAGGAGCCCCTGGACGAGACTCTTGCTGATGGCGGCGACCTTCTCGCCCCGCGCGCCGGCGCGGCGCCAGAACAGACGCGCCCGGTCGGCGAAGCCCATGTTCGAGAAGTAGTACACGGAGTCCACGTCCTCCACCGCCACGCGCGAGCCGATCTTCACGCCCTTGGTCTCCTCGCCGTGGCAGAAGAGCCGCGCGCCGCCCTCGAGCTCGACCAGCGCGATGTGCAGCGGCGAGCGAAAGCCCTCGGGCGGCGAGAAGAGCGTGGTGAACGAGACGACCTCGCCGGTGTTCGGCACCGTCGCGGCCTCCATGGCCGTGCCGTGGTCGGGGCAGCGCGGCGCAGGCGGCACCACGAGACGCTCGCAGCGCGGACAGATCGAGGCGGGGAGCGTGGCCTCGATCACCGCGCGGCCTCGAGCAGGAGCACCCAGTTGTTGGTCGCGAGGCCGCCGATCGACTGCGCGAGCCCCACCCGCGCGGCGACCTGGCGCGCCCCCGCCTGGCCGCGGAGCTGCCAGCACAGCTCCACCGCCTGCCCGATGCCCGTGGCGGCCAGGGGATGGCCGCGCGCCTTGAGCCCACCCGACGGGCTCACGGGCAGGCGGCCATCCAGCGCGGTCTCGCCCTCGAGCGTGGCCCGCCCGGCCTTGCCCGCGGGCATGAGGCCCAGATCCTCGAGCGAGATGATCTCGAAGGGCGAGAAGGCGTCGTGGAGCTCGGCCACGTCGACGCGCTCGGGGCCGAAGCCGGCCATGCGATAGGCGGCGCGCGCGGCGACCTGGGTGGCGCGAAAGGATGTGAGATCGGAGCGGTAGCGGATCGCGATCGAGTCGGTCCCCTGCCCGATTCCCGCGACCCGGACCGCCGAGCGACTGCTCGTGAGCACGACCGCCGCCGCGCCGTCGGAGATCGGGCAGCAGTGATAGAGCCGCAGCGGATCGGCCACCACCCGGCTCTCCATTACCGCCTCCAGGGTCACCGGCTCCTGGAAGTGGGCGTAGGGGTTCCGCGCCGCGTTGGCGTGGTTCTTCACCGCCACTTGCGATATCTCACGTAGCGTCAGCCCGTGCTTGTGCATGGCCGCCCGCGTGATGAGGCCGGCGAGGGCGGGCATGGTCGTGCCGTACCGGCGCTCGTGGGGATCGATGGAGCGGCCGATGATCTCGGACACCCGCGGCGTGGCCAGGTGCGACATCTTCTCCCCGCCGAGGACCAGGACGTTCCGGTGCAGACCCGCGGCCACCGCGGCGAATCCCGTGTAAAAGGCGGCCAGCCCCGACGAGGTCGCCGTCTCCACGCGCAGGGCGGGCAGCTTGGCGAGGCCGAGGTGCGTGTTGATGAGGGAGCCGAAGTTCCCGTCGCCGGTGAACTCCTCGGGATTCATGGCGCCCACCACGAGGGCGTCGGGCTGGTCGATGCCCGCGTCGGTCAGGGCCGCGTACGCCGCCTCCGCGATCAGGTCGGGAAGCGACTCGTTCCGCTTCCCGAACCGAGTCATCCCGGCGCCGGAGATCCAGACGTCCGCCACGCGGTCATTGTCGGGCTCCCGACCGCCGAGTGTCAACGTCCTCAGCGGCCGGCGCGACCCGTCGCGGAGGCGGCTCGCGGTGCGGGACGTTCACACCGAACTCGCGGATGAGGCGCAAGAGATACGTGCGCTGTAGCCCGAGCGCGCGCGCCGTCCGCGTCCGGTTGCCGCCGAGTTGGAAGAGCGTGGCCTCGATCAGCCGCCGCTTGAACTCGGTGACGGCGCCGTGGTAGCCGGGCGGCGGCTTGGGCGGTCCGGGCGGTGGAGCGGCGGGGAGCGCGGGCGATGTCGGCATACGGCCGGATATCGCAAGGCACGTGCCACGCCCCGATCGTGGACATTTCGAGGAGATGACGACGCGAGATGCCGCACGCTGCACCGCCGCCTGTGCACGCACGGGAGGCCGTTGCCCGCGGCAATGGGCAGGCGCGCCGCGTAGCCCGAGACACGGGACGATGCGCGGAGGACGAAGCGGCGAGCCCGACGGTGGAGGGAGCGAACGCGACGGCGGGGATCCGGGACTCGGATCCCCGCCGAATCAGCCGCGCCGAGTGGGGCTCAGGATTTGGTCGCGGGCTTGACGCCCGGGTTGTCCTTGAAGAACTGCTTGTTCAGCTCGGTGAAGTTCTTCCAGTTCGCGGGCACTTCGTCTTCCGCGAAGATCGCCTTCACCGGGCAGACCGGCTCGCAGGCGCCGCAGTCGATGCACTCATCCGGGTGGATGTAGAGCATGTCCTTGCCCTCGTAGATGCAGTCCACGGGGCAGACCTCGACGCAGGCCTTGTCCTTGACGTTGATGCAGGGTTCCGCGATCACATACGCCATTCCCGCCTCCTGGATGACCAGTTGCGCCGGAAATCGCCGTAGGTTCGTCGGCTTCCGGCGCGGGCAAACCGACGTAGTTGTATCAATCACCCCTCAAACTGTCAAGCGATTCGGGCACCTAGAGGGAGCGCAGCTTCGGGTCGAGCGCGTCCCGCAGCGAATCGCCGAAGAGGTTGAAGGCGAAGACGGCCAGACTGATCGCGAGCCCAGGGAAGACGGCCATCCACGGCGCCGTCTCGGCGAACTCCACCGCCGCGCCCCGGAGCATGAGCCCCCACGCCGCGGTGGGCTCTTGCACGCCCAGGCCGAGGAAGGACAGCGACGACTCGAGCAGGATGGCTTGACCGAGGAACGAGGTGATGAGGATCAGGAACGGGGCCATGACGTTCGGCAGCATGTGGCGGAGGATGATGCGCGCATGCCCGAAGCCGGCGGCGCGCGCCGCGTCCACGTAGGGCATCTCGCGGATCGACAGCGCGGAGGATCGGATCACCAGGGCGCAGCGCGGGATCATCGGGATGGTGATGGCCATGATGACGTTGTGGAGCGCATTCCCCAGGATGGCGACGATGGCCAGGGCCAGGATGATCAGAGGGAAGGAGAGAAAAATGTCCATGACGCGCTGGACGTAGAGATCGAGCCGTCCGCCGAAGTAGGCGCTACCCACACCGAGCACTGCCCCCATGATGGAGCCGACGAAGGCGGCGCCGAATCCCACGAAAAGCGCCGTGCGCGAGCCGTAAATGAGGCGCGACAGCACGTCACGGCCGAAGGCGTCGGTGCCCAGCCAGTGCTGCGCGGAGGGCCGCGACAGCATCGCGCCGAAATCCACCGCGACCGGATCATAGGGGGCGAGCACGCCGGCGAGGAGCGCGACCACGATCATGACCACCACCACCGCCGCGCCCACCGCACCGAGCGGCCGGCGCCGCGCGAAGTCGAGCACCGCGGCCAGCCAGCGCCGGGACGAGGCCTTCTCCAGGCCGAGCGACACCTCGCCCGTGGGGCTGATGGCCATGGGTTAGCGGTATCGGATCCGCGGATCCAGCCAGGCGTAGAGAAGATCCATGGCGAAGTTCACCAGGATGAAGAAGCCGGCCACGATCATCACGAGGGCCTGGACGAGCGTGTAGTCGCGATGGGCCACCGCCTGCACGAAGAGGAGGCCGAGGCCGTTCAGGTTGAACACCTGCTCGGTGACGACGAGGCCGCCGAGCAGGAAGGCGAACTCGAGGCAAACGACCGTCACCACCGGGAGCATCGCGTTCTTGATCGCGTGCCGCGAGAGGATGAGCTTCTCCATGAGCCCCTTGGCACGGGCGGTCCGGATGTAGTCCTCGCGCAGGACCTCCAGCATCGCCGAGCGCGTCATGCGCGTGGCCACCGCAGAATAGCGGTACCCCACCGCGAGGGCGGGCCAGATGAGCTGGAGGAGGTTCTGCCAGGGATTGACCCAGAAGGGCGTGTACACCATGGGGGGCAGCCACTTGAAGATGATGAGCATCAGGAGGATGAAGACGATGCCGAGCCAAAAGGAGGGCGTGGCGAGCCCCGCGATGGAGACGACGCGGATGGTGTAGTCGACCCACGTGTCCTGCTTGAGTGCGGAGATGACTCCCAGCGGGATGGCGAGGAGCACGGCCACGATCGTCGCCATGATGGCGAGCTGAAGCGACAGCGCGAACCGCAGCTTGATCTCCTCGTAGATGGGGGCGCCGGTCCACATGGACTTCCCGAAGTCGAACCGGATGGCGCCCCAGAGCCACGTGACGAACTGCTGCCACACCGGCCGGTCCAGCCCGAACTTCGCCCGCTCCTCCGCGAGCGTCTGCTCCGACACCGAGTTGCTGTCCCCGGCCAGACGAAGCTCGACGACATCCCCCGGCACGATGCGGATGAGGAAGAAGATGAGCATCGCCACCCCGAGCAGAGTGGGAAACATCAGCAGAAAGCGCTTGAGTAGGTACTTCTTCATGCCGCGCGCCCGGGGACCGGACAGGCCGCCGACCGGCCCGGTCCCCGGCTGCCGCCTATTCGCTCAGCCACACCGTGTCGAGCTGGTTGTTCAAGTAGTGGCTCGGGGTGATCGTCCACCCCTTCACCTTGGAGCTGTGCGGGATGATGCGGTGCCACTGCAGCGTGTACAGGACGTGCACTTCCTCGTCGATCAGGCGCTTCTCGAGAGCCCGCAGGAGCGTCCGGCGCTCCGCGGGGTCGACCGCACGGGCCTGCTTGGTGAAAAGATCGTCGATGACGGTATCCTTGTGCTTGCCGTAGTTGGCGTCCGAGCTCGTCACGAAGCGCTGGAGGTCGAGGTCCGGCTCCACGATGAAGCCGCATGCGAAATCCATCGCGGCCTCGAAGTCGCCCCGCTTGAGCATCGGGTGATAGGCGGACGCCTCCACGATCTCCTGCTTGACGTTCAATCCGATCTGCCGCCACTGATCAATGAGCCAGATCGCCACCGGCTCGTAGGGCTGCGGGATCCCGCGATTCTTGAACGTGAAGGAGAAGCCATCGGGAACTCCCATTTCCTTGAGCAGCCGCTTCGCCTCGGCCCGGGCTTTGGTGATATCGCGCCCGTATCCGGCCAGCTTCTCCAGCTCCTCCGGCGGCGTGGCCCATGGAGTTCCCGGAACCTGGATGCCCGCGACGTCCCGAACGATGGCGATCTTGGACAGGTTCTTGGACGCTTCGTAGCGGTCGAGGGCCAGGGTGAGAGCGCGACGGAAGCGCTTGTCGTCGAAGGGCTTCTTCTCGTGGTGCATGGCCACCATCAGCACGCAGTCCCACGGGCTCTCCTGCACGGTGATCTTCGAGCCGAGAGCCTGCACGAGACTTTCACGGTCGGCGGGCGTGAAGCCGCGGAACTGAATGTGCGCCCGCTCACCCCGCACCGCGGCCACCTGGGCCGAGGAGGAGCTGATGAAGAGGGCGCGGAACCCGTCGAGGTACGGCTTGCCCTTGTCCCAGTAGTCGGGGTTCTTCTTCCCGACCCAGTGGGAACCCTTCACGTGCTCGACGAACTTGAATGGGCCGGTGCCATTGATGTGGGTCTCGTACCAGTGGATGTCCTTGGCGAGCACATCAGCCCGGTAGATGAAGTTCCAGGGGGACGCCATGTTGAGCAGGAACGAAGCCTCTGGCCACTTGAGGTGGAAGCGCACGGTATAGGGGTCCGGCGCGTCCACCGCCTCCACCGCCTGGTACGAGGCCTTGCGCGACGACTTCATCCCTGGCGGCGGGAAAATGATCTTGTCGAAGGAGGCCTTCACGTCCTTCGAGGTCATCTCCGCGCCATCGTGGAACTTCACGCCGCGGCGTAGCTTGAAGGTGTAGGTACGCCCGTCCTTGCTGATCGTCCACGACTCGGCAAGATCGGGCGCGGGTTTGGTGCCGGTCTTGTCGAAGGGGTCGACCCGAAGCAGGGTGTTGTAGTGAGGTCCGATCGGATGCATCACGCCGAAGGTCTCTTCCTGATGGGCGTCGTAGCTCGGCGGCTCCGAGGGCACCGCGAAGACGAGCTCGCCACCGTAGCGCGGCTTGTCCTGCGCGCCCGCTGACCCTGCGAGGACGAGCACCACTGCAGAAGCGAGCACCAGCGGCAGCATGGAGCGGGTCCGGAACGCTCTCATACCTACCTCCCCATTGAGATCGAGAGATGGAAGGGCTTGACGACTGAATCCGCAACGGAAGCCCAAAGTTCCAAGAGCTTGGCGTACCTTAGCCAGTGGCCCCTCCGGCTGTCAAGCGTCAGGCCCGGATGCAGGCCACGCGGTGGTCCGCCCGAGTCTCGCGCAGGGGAGGAATTTCCCGGCTGCATTCGTCCACTGCGATCGGGCAACGGGGGTGGAACACGCAGCCGCTGGGGGGGTTGAGCGGGCTCGGCACCTCCCCGCCCAGCACGATGCGCTCCCGGCCTGCCTCGACGGCCGGGTCCGGGATGGGCACTGCGGACAGGAGGGCGCGAGTGTAGGGATGCTGCGGGTCCTCGTAGAGCGACTTCCGGTCGGTGATCTCCACGATCTTGCCCAGATACATCACCGCCACGCGGTCCGAGATGTGCCGGACCACGGAGAGATCATGCGCCACGAAGAGGTAGGTCAGGCCGAACTCCGCCTGGAGCTCCTCGAGGAGATTGATGATCTGCGCCTGGATGGACACGTCCAGCGCCGAGACCGGCTCGTCGCACACGATGAGCGCAGGCTCCATGGCGAGCGCCCGCGCGATGCCGACCCGCTGACGCTGGCCCCCGGACAGCTCGTGGGGGTAGCGCTGGGCCATGGCCGGCAGTAGCCCGGCATGGCCCAGCAGCTCGCGGACGCGCGCGGCCCGCGCCGCCCGATCCGGGACCAGGCCGTGCACCGCGAGAGGTTCGGCGATGATCTGCCCCACCGTCATGCGTGGATTCAGCGAGCTGTAGGGGTCCTGGAAGATCACCTGAAGCCGCCGGCGCACCTTGCGGAGCTCCGCGTCGGAGAGCGTCGTGAGGTCCCGCCCCTCGAAGATCACCTGGCCCGAGGTCGGCTTCTCGAGCTGAAGGATGCAGCGGCCGGTGGTCGTTTTGCCGCAGCCCGACTCCCCGACCAGGCCCAGGGTCTCGCCGCGCCGGATGGCGAACGAGACCCCGTCTACCGCCTTGACCACCGCGGCCTGGCCGCCGAAGGCGCCGCTGCTGATGTGGAAGTGCTTGACGAGATCCCGCACCTCCAGGATGGGCGCGTCGCTCGTGGGCCCGCTCATGCCGGCACCCGCGCGTCCAGCCGCGCCGACTCCCAGCATGCCGACGTGTGGGCCTCCGCCACCGTCGCGAGCTCGGGCCGCTCGAGGCGGCAGCGCTCCACCACGAAGGCGCAGCGGGGCGCGAAGGCGCAGCCGGGCGGCAGCCGTGTGAGATCGGGCGGCTGCCCGCTGATGGGATCGAGGCGCGACTTCCGCGGCTCGTCGAGCCGGGGCACCGAGCGAAGCAGCCCGAGGGTGTAGGGATGCCGCGGGTTGGCGTAGATCTCCCGCGCCGTCCCCCGCTCCACGATGCGCCCCGCGTACATGACGTTGACCCGATCGGCGTAGCGCGCCACCACGCCCAGGTTGTGCGTGATCATCAGCATCGCCACCCCGAGCTTCCGCGAGAGATCCTTCATGAGCTCGAGGATCTGCGCCTGGATGGTGACGTCCAGCGCGGTCGTGGGCTCGTCGGCGAGAATCAGCGCCGGATTGCAGGACAGCGCTATCGCGATCATGATGCGCTGCCGCATCCCGCCGCTGAACTGATGCGGGTACTGACGCAGCCGCCGATCGGGATCGGAGATGCCCACGAGCCCCAGGATCTCCCCCGCCCGCGCGCGCGACTGCGCGGATGACATGCCGAGGTGGATCTCCATGGTCTCGGTGAGCTGCCGTCCGATGGTGAGCACGGGATTGAGCGAGGTCATCGGCTCCTGGAACACCATACCGATCTCGCGCCCGCGCACCTTGCGCATCTCGTCCTCGGGCAGGGCGAGGAGATCGCGGCCCTTGAAGAGGATGCGGCCGCCGATGATGCGCCCCGCGGGTGCCGCGACTAGCCGCATGACCGAGAGCGCGCTCACGCTCTTGCCGCAGCCGGACTCGCCCACGAGCGCGACGGTCTCGCCCGCGCGCACGTCCCAGGACACCCCATCGACCGCGCGCACCACGCCGTCCGAGGTGGTGAACTGGGTTTGAAGGTCACGCACGTCCAACAGGACGTCCATCAGGCCGGGAGTCTAACACAGCCGCTCCGGCGGAGCCCGGAGGCGGTTCGCCGAGTGCGCGGCGACGGCGGTCGAGCGTGAGCGCCGTCGCTCAGGGAGCCGGCGAGGCCAGCGGCGTCCCACCCCAGCGCTCGAGCGTGGCGAATTCCGCCACGGGCTTGCGCTTGAGCCTGGTGAGGCGCGCGGCCGGCCGCCCCAGCGGCATGACCGCCGCCACCGCGATGTGGGCGGGGAGGCCCAGGAGCGCCTGGAGCTTCGGCTCCTCCGACACCGGCAGCGTCGTGATGGTCCCGGCCAGCCCCTCGTGGCGCGCCGCGAGCAGGATGTTCCACGCAAAAGGATAGATGGACGCGCCACTGATCACGCCCACCCGCGGAAGATACTGGTCGACCGACGCCACCACCTTGAGGTCCACGCACACGACCAGCACCACCGGCGCCTTGACGTACGACTCGACGAGTCGCGGCGGTGGGGATGTCCGCTCGATGGTGGCAGCATCCGCGCGGGTGGGATCGATGGTGTTCCAGGGGTTTTCGCCCAGCGCGACCTGGGCGGTGTACCGCTTGGCCGACGGCATGGTGAGGTCGACGAACGCCCGACGGGTGGCGGGGTCGCGCACCACGATGACACGCCAGCCCTGCCGGTTGCCGCCGCTGGGGGCGAAGCGCGCGTGGTCGAGGATCTTCGCGATGAGCGCGTCCGGGACGGGGTCGGGCGTGAACTCCCGCGCGGAGAACGTGGTCCGCATCACGTCGTAGAGCTCCATGCCTGGGCCTCCTGCTCGGCGTCGGGGACGGGCGGTGCTAGCGCTGGGTGCAACGCGCGTGGTCGAGGTGCTGCGAGGCGGCCGGCTGGAGCTCGGCGTAGAGCCCGCACACGCGCTCGGCCACGCAGGGCCAGCGATGCTCGGCGGCCCAGCGGGTGGCTTCGCGGCCGAGGCGCTCGCGCAGCCGGGAGTCGGCGAGAATGCCGGCGAGCCGCGCGGCCAGGGCGCCCGCGTCGCCCTCGGGCACGAGATAGCCGGTCACGCCGTCGCGCACGGTCGTGGTGAGCCCGCCCACGCGCGAGGCGACCACCGGGCTCCCGCACGCCATCGCCTCGAGGGCAACCATGCCGAACGACTCGTAGTAGGACGGCATGACCGTCACGTCGGAGGCGGCGTAGAAGAGCCGCAGGCGCTCCTGCGGCTGGGCGCCGAGGAACCGCACGCGCTCGTCCAGCCCGAGCGCGGCGACCCGGCCGCGCAGGTACTCGCCGTGCCCATTCTCGGGCTCGTCCTGGTCGCCGCCCACGATGAGGAGGCGCGCCTCGTCGGGCAAGTGCACCATCGCCTCCAGCAGCGTCTCGAGCCCCTTGATGGGCTGCAGACGCCCCACGTAGAGCAGCATCGGCGCGGGCGGCAGCCCGAGGAGATCCTTGGCGGTCGCCCCGCCCATCGGCTGGAACAGCTCGGTGTCCACCCCGCACGGGATCACCGCGATGCGGTCCGCCACGGCGCCGTAGTACCAGACCAGATGCGCCCGCTCGACCACGTTGGCGGCGACGATGCGGTCGACCGCGCCGATGATCCGCGTCTCCTCCCGGATGCGCAGCTCCGGCTCGAGCTCGTCGGGCGCGCGCGCCACCGTGTTCTTGAGGCGGCCCAGGGTGTGGAACATCTGCACGACGGGCGTGTCCCAGCGCTCGCGCAGCGCGAGCCCCGCGACGCCGGAGAGCCAGTAGTGGGCGTGGATGAGGTCGTAGGCGAGGTCCTCGGACTCGCGGAAGGATTCGATACCCTCCACGAACTCCGGCAGGTGCCGGTGCACGCTCTCCTTGGGATACGGACGCTGCGGACCCGCGGGGAGATGGATGACGCGCGCTCCCTCACCGAGCGGGACGATCCGGCGGATGCCGGGATCCTGCGAGCGAGTGAACACGTCGACCTGCACCCCCATGCGACCGAGGGCGCGCGCCGACTCGCGCACGTACACGTTCATGCCACCCGTCTCCTTGCCGCCGAGGGCGGCGAGCGGGCACGTGTGGACCGAGAGCACGGCCACCCGGAGCTTCATGGGGCAAGCCTCGCGCTCATCACGTCGGAGGGCGTGGGCCCGAAGGCGTACTTGTAGGGCTCCTCGCCACGCAGGAAGTCGAAGACGGGCACGCGCCGCTCGATGGCGTCGCGGATCACGTGGCCCAGGAGCACGATGCCGGGCGCCAGCCGCGAGTGCGCGGGATCGAAGCCGGAGTTGTAGAGCCCCACGCAGTCGCCGTACTCGGTGCAGATGAACGACGCGACCGGCGTGCCCGCCGACTCGAGGAACCACAGACGCACCCACCCGGCGGCCGCGAGGGCGTCGAGGGCCCCGCGGAAGAAGGCCTCCATGCGCTCGTCCATGAACTTGGCCTTGCCGGTGCGGGACGCGCGGTGCAGCCGCAGGAACTCGTCGAGCCCCGCGCCCATCTCGGCCGGTGCGGCCACGCTGCGCACACCCACCGCGGGGAGCTCCGCCTCGAGCTTGCGCATCTTGCGCCGCAGCTCGTGGCGATCCTTGCCCGAGAGGGTGGCCAGGTAGGCGTCCCAGCTCTCGGGCAGCCGCAGGAGCGGGCAGCGCTCCTCGCGCTCCACCACGCAGGTCAGACCGTGCGCCGGCGCGAGCCCCGGCAGCCGCGTGACGGTGGGCGATTCCGGACGGAGACCGCGCAGGTGCCAGACGGCGCGCTCGGCCGCCCGGTGCTGGAGCAGCGCCTCCCAGATTTCCTCTTCGCGCCCGGGGGCGGCAATGAGGTCGAGGTAGTCCGAGACGTCCACGCCGCCCACGATGCGCCAGAGGCCCGGCTCGTCTTCGTAGAGCGGCAGCAGCCCCACCAGCGCGTCGGTCTCGTCCCGAGCGGCCAGCACGCGAAGGGACCGGCCATGCCCGAACGCCCCCAGCCAGGCGGCCTGCCACGGCCACGTGAGGAAGACGGAGGCGGTGGTCGACTGCGCGACGAGGGCATTCCAGCGGGCGGGGTCCACGGCCTCGAGGCCGGGCAGGGTCTCGATCTTCACGAGCTAGAGACCGTCCCCGTCGTCGGCGCCGCTCGTGGCGCCGTCGCCCGTAGTGTCCCCGCCCCCGTCGTCGCCCTCGGCCATGGCCTCCTCCATGGCGGCGTCGACGTCCTCGCCCAGGTCCTCGCCCATCTCCTCGCCCATGCGCTTGGTGAAGCGGGCGATGCTGGCGGGGTCGTTCTCGTCGAGATCACCGAAAGAGGAGGGATCGGAGAGGGAGTCGAGGCGGGCATCCTCGGATTTGACGGTCGCGAAGCGGGACATGAGGCGGGTCAGCTCGGCGCTGCCGCAGCGGGGACATCGCGGCGACTCCGCCTTGGAGGGGGTGAGCACGAGCAGGCTCACCCGTCGGCTACAGCCCCCGCATTCATACTCGTAGATCGGCACGGATCCTGGACCTCGCGGTTATTTGGATGGTGATTCTAGCACCGGCGATTCAGGCCGGGGCGACCTCGACGCGAGCGTCGAAGGAGGCCTGTCCCGCCGAAAATCCGAACACATCCACGGCCTCGTCGGGCAGCGCGGCCTCCCCACCGGTGAGCCGATTGAGGCCGCCCCACCCGTCCCGCATCCACACGGTGCCGGGGGGCACCTTGTCGGTGACATGGGCCCGCGCCGCCAGCTCTCCGCGCTGGTTGAAGATCCGGATGGCCGCGCCGTCCGTCAAGCCACGCGCCGCGCCATCGGTGGGCGAGATCCAGAGCCTTGGCTCCGGATCGAGCCGGGCCAGCATGGGCAAAGCCTGGCCGTGATCGTAGAACGAGTGGAACTGGGTGAGCGTCCGGCCCTGGCAAAAGGTCAAGGGATACGTGGAGGCGGCGGGCGCCTCGTGCACGGGCAGCGGGGGCAGCCCCAGGCTGATCGCGCGCTCGGAGTAGAGCTCGAGCTTGCCGGACGGTGTCGGGAAGCGCAGGTCAGGATGCGCCACCTGCGAGATGCGCAGCGGGCGGATTCCCCCCTCGGCCCGGAGCGCGGCGACGGTGGCCCCGCCCGTCGAGGGGTGATCGATCAGTGAATCGAGCACGGCCTCCTCGCCCGCCCATGGGTAGAAGTCGGCGAGGCCGAGCCGGCCCGCGAGCCCGCGCAGGACATACGTCAGGGTACGCGCCTCACCCGGCGCCGGCAGCGCCCGCTCCATGAGATAGAGATGCGTATTGGTGCTCTTGCACCCCACTTCCTCGAGCCAGGAGGTGGCGGGCAGGAGCACGTCCGCGAACTGGCGTGCCGTGTCGTGCAGGAAGAGATCGTGGCTCACCACCAGGTCGGCGCGCCTTAGCCCTTCCGCCACCGCGCCCGCGTCCGCGTAGGACGACAGCATGTCGGTGCCGAAGAGCAGCAGCGCGCGCAGGCGGCCGTCGTGCAGCGCCTCCGTCATGCTCGACATCTGCAGCGGCAGATAGCATCCCGGCGGGCGGCGCGTGGGGTCCGTGATGTCGTGGAGCTCCTGGCCGTGCGCGCGGCTCCCGTGCCGCGGGCCGAAGCCGGCGCCGGGGAGCCCGACATTGCCGGTGAGCGCGGGCAGGCACGAGATCGCACGCCCGGCCTGCCACGAGTTCGCGCCCTTGTGCATGGACGAGCCGCCCAGCACGATCATGGCGGGCCGCGTGCCCGCGTAGCGCCGCGCCAGGGCGGTGATCCGCTCGGAGGGAATGCCGGTGATCTCGGCGGCCCACGCCGGTGTGTGCACGCGAACATGGGCAGCGAGCGCGTCGAGCCCCACCGTGTGCCGCGCCGTGAAGTCGCGGTCGTGCAGGCCTTCGCCGAGGATCACGTGCATCAGCCCCAGCGCCAGCGCGGTGTCCGTGCCCGGCCGGATCGTGAGCGCCTCATGGGCCTGCGCGATCGCCTCGGTGTCGCGCACGTCGATCGCGATCACGTGGGCGCCGCGGCGCTTCGCGGCGGCGAGATAGCGCGCCGTGTTCGGCTGGCTCGCCAGGTTTGCGCCCCAGAGGACGACGAGCGCGGCGTGCGCCCCCATGTCCTCCTTGGTGCTGGTCTCGAGAAAGCCGGTGAGGCCGAGGCCGAAGGCGCCGAGGCCCCAGCAGATCATGGTGGGGTTCCACCACTGGCAGCCCCAGTGATTGGCGAAGCGGCGCAGGAGATGCGAGCCGACGCGCGTACCGTAGTTGTTGGAGAACGCGCCGTGGCCGCTCCAGAGCCCCACCGCCTCGCGCCCGACTGTGCGTAAGCGGTCCGCCACGAAGTCGAGCGCCGCCGGCCAGTCCGCCTCGCGCCAGGGCCCGTCGCGGCGGTCGCGCATAAGGGGGCGCAGCAGGCGCTTGGGGTTGCCGATGACCTCGCGCGAGGCCTGGCCGCGCACGCAGAGGAAGCCCTGGCTGTCGGGGTTGTCGGGATCCCCCTTCACCTCGAGCAGCCGGCCGTCCTCCACCTCCACGAGCATCCCGCAGAGGGTGGGATGGCAGTTCATGGGGCACATGGTGCGGATGACATGGCGGCCCAGCGTCCCGGCGGAGGTCACGGGGCCAGTGTATGGAATTCCGCCCGTCAGTGGAAGTCGTGGGAGGGGACGGCCCCCATCTGCATGTCCAGCCGCCAGAGGCGCTCGGCCCGCACGGAGATGACGTGATCCTCGTGCTGCAGCGTGCCCTCGACGAGCAGGAAGGGCTCGGACGTGAGGAGCACGCGATAGCGGGCGAAGAACTGCGGCCGCACGATCACGTTGATGAGCCCGGTCTCGTCCTCGAGGTTCAGGAAGACGAAGCCCTTGGCGGTGCCGGGGCGCTGACGCACCACGACCGCCCCCGCGACGCGCACCGCGCTGCCGCCGGGCAAGCCGGCGAGATCAGCGGCGCGCACCACGCCGGCGGCGGCGAGCCCGCGCCGGCGGAGCGCCAGGGGATGCGGCCCGATGGAGAGATCCGTCCCCTCGTAGTCCGCGACCACGCGCTCCTCCACCGTCATGCGCCGCAGCGGCGAGGGCGAGAGCGGATTGGGCAGCGCGGCGTAGAGCGGCCCGGTGGGCCGGATGGCGCGCTCGCCCTCCCAGAGGGCCTGGCGGCGCTCGAGCCCGAGCCCGCGGAGCGCCCCCACCTCGCCGAGCCGCGCCAGCTCCTCGCGGTTCACGTCGCTGCGCCGCACCAGATCGGCCACCGAGTCGAAGGGCCGCTCCGCGCGGGCGGCTTCGATACGCTTGCCGATCTCCTCCCGGAGCCCCTTCACGTAACGGAGCCCGAGCCGGACCGAGCCGTCGCCCTCGATGGCGCAGAGCCAGCCCGACCGGGTGACGTCGATGGGCCGGAGCGCCTGCCCGTGTCGCTGAGCGTCCCGCACGATGGTGGCGGGGTGATAGAAGCCCATGGGCTGATTGTTCAGGAGCGCGGCGTAGAAGGCGGCGGGGTGATGCGCCTTCATGAACGTGCTCGCGTAGGCGAGGAGGGCGAAGCTCGCCGCGTGCGAGTTGTGGACGACGAGATCGTTGGCGATGAAGTTGTGATCGCCCTCGACGGAGAGGTCATAGGTCTCCTGGATGTCCACTGCCTCGATTGCCACAACAGAGTCCCAGTACACATCAGAGCTCGCAAGACGGCTTAACACTGGAGACTCGAAGCATTCTCCCAGTCGAGCTACTACCCACCGCCGATATCCCCGCTTGGATTGATCGGGGGAACAGAGTGCTCGCGGGGACAGTCCCGTCCGCTCCTGGATCTCATTCCATGTCATCCCAGCTCGTACACGAGACCCATTGATGATCTCGTGTATCGCCACTGGAATGACATCTCGAGAGGAACATTTGCTCATGCCTGGTCGCGTGAGCACATTGGCCAGGGATCGCTTTCGTTCGCTCAAGAATTGACGAGCGATCAGACGATTGAACTCCTGAAGATTGTCATCTCCAGTAACCGTCACAATGAAACTTGTGACCTGACGATCACGATATGGTCTGGTCCGTTCGTATATGCGAGCCACCATCCCCAGCCGGAGGAGAAGATGCTGCACGTCCTTCGCGAGCTGGCGAGACGCCGTATCGTAGGATGCATGACGAGCACGCGACAGCGTGCCATCTCCCTCCCACAATCGGGCAAGAAGAATGGCGAGATCCTCGTCATGAAGTGTGAACACTTCCTCAGGGAGACGCTTGGCGTGAGCATTCACGCCCCAGAGCCCCAGGCGCTTAGCCCACTCGACCACACCATTCGGCCGTGACAGCTCTCTGCGGCGTGTATGAACACTGAAGCAGCTCCGGTGCAACGCCACCGTCGCCTGCGTATTGTCGAACTTCTCCACCGCCGCGACGAATTCATCTCGGTGCTGAGCATCCGTCGTGTAGAAGTACGGCGTGCTCGGATGACACAGATTCCCTTCGGCGATGAGATCCGCGAGAACGACGAGCTCATGACGGGGCCACCGACGCTCCCCTAGACCAGGCAGCGTACGTGGCGCCGCGATCTGATCCCCCACGCGCAGATGCCCCAGCGGGCACCAGCCGTCCAGGGTCAGGAGCGGGTGCTCGGCGGTAGCCGTCACCTCGCGGCCGAGCGCGGTGCGTAGCCGATAGACCATGCGCGGGCCGCTGGACGTCGCGGCCAGGACCCGGCGCTTGTGAAGCCGGAGATCTTCGCCGCAGGCCAGGGTGTGGGCGAGCGAGGCTCGTCCGGTCACGACGTCCTCGATCTTCACGCGCCGGCCCGTGTCCGCATCGATCACCCGCGTGTCGCCCACCACGCACTCCGGAAAGCCGTACAGCGCGAAGGCGGTGATGGAGCGGATGATGGCCTCGGCGGGCTCGCCGGTGATGCCCTGGCGGGCCATCCCCGCGCGGAGCTTGGCCTCGATCTCGCCCATGGCGCGCACGGAGCGCTTGAAGCCGAGGGCGCGGCGCAGCTCCTCGGCCTCGCCGCCGGTGAAGCCGGCGGTGGCCATGGCCATGCGCAGCAATTGCTCCTGAAACAACGGAACGCCCAGTGTCCGCCGCAGGATGGGCTCGAGCGAGGGATGCGGCACCGTCACGGGCTCGCGGCCGCCGCGGCGGCGCAGATAGGGATGCACCATGTCGCCCACGATGGGGCCGGGGCGGATGATGGCCACCTGCACCACGAGGTCGTAGAAGCGCTCGGGGCGCAGGCGCGGCAGCGTGGCCATCTGCGCGCGGCTCTCCACCTGGAACACCCCCACGGTGTCGGCCTGCTGCAGCATCGCGTATACCGTGGGATCGTCGGCCGGGAGCTGCGCCAGGTCCACGATGTTGCCGCGCGCGGCCAGCATCTCGATGGCGTCCTGGAGGAGCGACATCATGCCGAGCCCCAGGAGATCCACCTTCACGATACCCAGCGCTGCGCAGTCGTCCTTGTCCCACTGCACGACGGAGCGGCCCGGCATGCTGGCGGGCTCGAGCGGCACGACGCCGTCGAGGCGGCCCTGGCAGATCACCATGCCGCCCGAGTGCTGGCCGAGATGGCGCGGCAGATCCTGGATGGCCGTCCAGAGCTCGGCGAAGCGCTGGATGCGCGGGTGCGCGGGATCACAGCCCGCGGCGGGCAGATGCGTCAGCAGGGTATCGCCGGGGTCCTTGTACTCGAACTCGGACACGAAGCGGCTCAGCCGCTCGATGAGATCGGGGGGCAGCCCCAGTGCCTTGCCGACCTCGCGGGCGGCCAGGCGTCCGCGATACGTGATGACGTTAGCGGTCATGGCGGCGCCGAGGCGGCCATAGCGCTCGTAGACGTACTGGATCACGCGCTCGCGCCGGTCACCGCTGGGGAGATCGAGGTCGATGTCCGGCCACTCGCCCCGCTCCTCGGAGAGGAAGCGCTCGAAGAGAAGCTCCATCCCCACCGGATCGACGGCGGTGATGCCGAGCGCGTAGCAGACGGCGCTGTTGGCCGCCGAGCCCCGCCCCTGCACCAGGATGTTCTCGCGGCGGCAGTACTCCACGAGGTCCCACACGATGAGGAAATAGCCGGCGAGGTCGAGCCGGGCGATGAGATCCAGCTCGCGCGCGATCTGCTTGCGTGCGCGCTCGGCGAGCTTGGGATCGCGCGCGTAGCGCACGCGCCGGCCCGCCTCGGCGAGATGGCGCAGGAAGCCGATGGGCGTCTGGCCCGGCGGCAAGGGGTAGTCGGGGAAGCGATAGCCCAGGTGCTTGAGCGTGAAGGCGAGACGGATGGCGAGCTCGCCTGAGTTGGCCACCGCCTCTGGGCAATCGGCGAAGAGGCGCTCCATCTCCCGCGTCGGCCGGAGATGGCGCTCGCTGTTGTCGGTGAGCAGGCGCCCCGCGCGGTCGAGTGTGGTGTGGTGGCGAATGCAGGTGAGCGCGTCCAGCAGCGGGCGCTGGCCGCGCTCGGCCAGGCGCGGGGCATTGGTGGCGAGCAGCGGCAGGCCGCCGCGCGCTGCCTCGCCGCGCAGCCACTCGTTGCGCGCCTCCTCGGCACGGCGCAGGCGGCGCTGCAGCTCCACGAACACGTTGCCGCGGCCGAACAGGCCCACGAGCCGATCGAGCCGTGCTCGCGCGGCGTCCGCGCCGCCCGTCTCCAGCGCCAGCGCCAGGGGCCCGTCACCGCTGCCCGTGAGGCAAACCAATCCCGCCGCGTGCTCGGCAACTTGGTCTAAAGTCACCGCAGCCTCGCTCCGCGAGGCAACCATTTCCATATCCGCTCGCCTCGCCTTCGGCTGCGGCTCGCCAAACATCTTCATCTTCGTGATGAGCCGGCAGAGGTTCTGATAGCCCTCGGGGCTTTCCACCAGCAGCGGCAGGCGCCCGCCCTCGGCGAGCGTGACCTCGGCGCCGACCAAGGGGTTGATCCCCACGCGCGTGGCCGCGCGGTAGAAGCGCGGGGCGCCGTAGAGGCCGTCGCGATCGAGGAGGGCCAGCGCCGGCTGCTCGAGCGCGGCGGCGCGCTCGGCCAGCGCCTCGGGCAAGGCCGCCCCCTCGAGGAAGCTGAAGGCGCTCCGCGCGTGGAGCTCGACGAACACGGTCGCCCTTCCGCGCCGCTAGGCCGGCGGCCGGCGTGGCGCGACGTGGGACGCGAAGGTGCGCGGCTCGATCAGGCCGAGCAGCTCGGCGAAGCCCTCGCGGAGCACGTGGGTGGGCCGCACCTCCGCCTCCGCCCGGGTCTCCGAGCGGGTGAGCATCGCAGGCGTCCAGTGCGTGACCCGACGCAGCAGCGCATAGCCGGGCCGGCCGCGCACGTCGCCATAGCCGGCGAACACGTCGACCACGCCCGCCGCCTGTGCCATCGCGACGTCCTTGACGAGGCTGTCGCCGACGTAGACGGCCTCGCCGGGCGCGGCGCCCAGCTCGTCCAGGATCCCGCGCAGCACCGCGGCGTCCGGCTTCCACGCGCCCGCGCGCGTGTGGCGGTGCACGGTGGCGCCGAGGCGGTAGTGCTCGGGCGGATAGCGGCGAATGGTCTCGGGGGTGGCACCGTCGGGCAGCGCGTGATCCGGCGGCGAGTAGAGCGTATCGAGCACGCCGTCGAGCCCCAGCGCGCGCACGCGGTAGGCAGCGTAGTACGCCAGCGACTCCGTGTAGGCGATCACGCGCATTCCCGCCGCGCGCAGGGCGCGGAGGGTGTCGAGCACGCCGGGGTAGAGGCGCAGCGTGCCCCGCCGCGCCGCGCGATAGGCCTCGATGGCGCCCGCGTAGCGCGCCCTCAGATCTACATCTGGGTGGCGCGCCCGCAGCGACGGCAGTGCCTGGATGACGAAGGCGTACTCCGTGGTGCCGTGCTCCTGATGGAGCTGGTAGATCTCGCGCTCCAGCGTCTCGCGCGGCACCCCGCTGTCGGCGACCAGGCGCTCGAGCATGGCCCCGAAGGCGGCGTGCCACATCGCGAGCCAGTCGAAGAGGGTGTTGTCCATGTCGGTGACGAGGACGCCGATGGCGGGCCGGCCCATGCGTCAGCGTGGGCTCCGGCCGGGTGAGCCCCGGAAAGACCGGAAGAACGTCCGCAGCTCCTCGGCGAGGAGCGCCGGCTCCTCCGCGGCGATGAAGTGGCCGCCCCGCGGGAGCTCCACCCAGCGGCGGATGTCGGCATAGCCCCGCTCGGCGCGCTCGCGCGGCGGATGCTGCACCTCCTCGCGAGTGAGGGCCACGCCGGTGGGCACGTTGATGCGCGTGGTCATGCGGCGAGGCTCGCGCGCCCGCTCGTAGTAGGAGCGGTTCGCGGCATTGGCGGTCTCGGTGACCCAGTAGAGCGTGACGTTGGCGAGGAGGAGATCGCGCGAGAAGTAGCGCTCCACGTCGCCGGCGGGATCGGTCCACACGCGCCACTTCTCCACGATCCACGCGGCGAGCCCGGCCGGCGAGTCGTGGAGGCCGTAGGCGAGCGTCTGCGGCCGGGTCTCCTGGATGGCGTTGTAGCCCGCCTCCTCCCGCATCCAGCGTGCCTCCACCTCCTCGAAGGCGCGCTCGGCCGCGGTGAGCGGCTTGGCGTCCTCGCCGATCACCGGCCCGGGAAAGGTCGGCATGAGGGTATGGAGCGCGATCACCCGCTCGGGCGCGTCGTAGGAGAGCCAGCCCGAGATCACCGCGCCGATATCGTTGGCGTGGAGGGCATAGCGCGCGTAGCCCAGGCCTTCCATGAGCCGCGCCCAGAGCCCGGCCACGCGGCTGCGCGTCATGCCGCGGCCAGGCCGGTCGGAGAAGCCGAAGCCGGGCACGGACGGCACGATGACATCGAAGGCGTCCGCGGGATCGCCGCCGTGCGCGCCGGGATCGGCGAGCCGCGGGATGATCTCGAGCATCTCCACCACGGAGCTGGGCCAGCCATGCGTGATCAGGAGCGGCAGCGGCGCGGGCCCGCGGCCCCGCACGTGGATGAAGTGCACGCCGGTTCCCTCCACGTCGGCGCGAAACTGGGGGAAGGCGTTGAGCGCCTGCTCGTGTCGGCGCCAGTCGAAGCGCGTGGCCCAGTACTGCATCAGCTCGCGCATGTAGGCGAGGTTGGCGCCGTAGTCCCAGCCGGCGCCGTCCACCTCGTCGGGCCAGCGGGTGCGAGCGAGGCGGGCCCGCAGATCGTCCAGCGTGGGCTGCGGCACGTTCACCGTGAAGGGGCGGATGTCCATGGGGTCCTCGATCAGGGGTCCAGAAGTCAGTCGTAGATACCTTCGAGCACCCAGGCCGAGCCATCGTGCGCGAGCCGGCCCAGGGTGCCATCGGCCAGCTCCACGTCCCATTCGTCGGAAGCCCAGCGGTTCTCCAGCCACCACTCGCCCGAGCTACGCCACGGCCCCGCGCTCGCCACGATGGGGCCGGCGAGCCCGGCGGCGCGGAGATGCACGGGCCGGCCGCCGATGAGTCGCACCTGCGCCGGCCGCGGCGGGCGGCAGCGGCGCAGGGCGAGCGTGCCCCTCGCTCCCTCTCCATCCGTGCTCTTGGCTTGGTTCAGCAACGCGGCAGCATTCAGTGGCTCCAGCCGCAGCGAGTCGGGGCGATGGCTGTCGAGCAGCACGGGCACGCCGAGATTGCCCGGCCCCACCAGCGCGATGACGCGCGCCACCGTCTCGGCGAGCGTGCGCGGGCTGGGCCGCCCGTCGCCGTCCAGCGGCTCCTGCGAGGCGGACACGCGCACGGGCTGAGCGCGCAGAGCGAGCGCGGTCACGGGAGCCGGCGGCGGCTCCGCAGCGAGCGTGGCGCGGAGCACCGCCATCACCGCGCGCGCCTCGTGCGTGGGCACGGGCGGGACGAAGGCGCCCTCGACGGTGCGCGCCGTCTCCCTCACCCGTGTGACCAGGCGACACGACCACTCGAAGCGATCGGCGGCGAGCGCCTGCGCCTCGAGCCGCGCGCAAAGCCGCTCGGCGCATTCGGCGAAGAGGCCGAAGAGGGGCTCGAGATTGTCGAGCGCCCAGTCGAGCTCGCGGGTCTCCTCGAAGCGGGGCGGTGGCCGCCAGGGATCGAGCGGGCGCAGATCTTCTCCACGCGCGAGGGCCTGAAGCCGCGATCCCTCGGTGCCGAGCCGCTCGGCGAGGTCGCGGCCAGGCAGATCGGCCAGCTCGCCGAGCGTGCGAATGCCCCAGCGGGCGAAGCGCTGCGCCATCTCGAGCGAGAGATCGAGAAGCGCGATGGGCGCCGCGCGGAGATGGGCGGCGTCGGCGCCGGGCGGGACGCAGACGCACTCCTCCGCGCGACGCGCGGCCAGCCGCGCGGCCACACGGCTGCCCGCGATGCCGACGCGCGCGTGAAGGCCGGCCACGCGCGCCCGCGCGGCCATCCGTCGCGCCAGCGCCGGCTCGTCGCCGAACAGCGCGCCGAGCCCGGCGACGTCGAGATATACCTCACCCGGTCCCGCCTCCTCGACCCGCGGCGAATGCACCACGCCCACCTCGAGCAGCGCCTGCTGCGCCGCCGTCTCGTGGGCAGGCACGCGCTCGCGACAAATCACCTCACCGGGACGGGCCTGCGCCGCCGCTTCCGTCATGCCCGGCAGCACACCGAGCGCACGCGCTTCCGCGCTGGCCTCGATCACCAGGCGCCCGGGGCGCGCCCCGTCGAGCACGGCCAGCGGGCGGCCGGCGAGCGCGGGCTCGACGCGTACTGCCGCCGCGGCGGCGAAGCGGCGGACGAGGAGACAGCCGATGCGTCTCAGAGATGCCATGCGAGTGTCCATCGCGCATCGGTCGAAACCGCGGGAAGAAACGGGGACGAGGCGCGCGTTTTCGCGACTTCCACTCGCGAGCCGATGCCCTCGAGCCGGGTGGGCCGCGGCGCCCCCATCCAGCGCGCGGAGCCGCGCGTCACGCTCAGCACGAGCGCGGCCGCGCTGCCCGCGAGATGCAGCGAGGCATGGAGCACCAGCCGCGTGGGCGTGTCGCGCACGGCGCGCTGCAGGCGAATCCAGGTGGCCGCGCCCAGGCTCGACAGGCGGCGCTCGGACGGCTCCGTGGGATCCGTGGAAAGATCGAGCACCACCCAGGCGAAGCCGCCGGAGCGCGCCAGCAGCTCGGCCGCGCGGCAGGCGGCGTCGGGCCGGCGGCCCGCGCGCACCCAGAGCAGCGAGCGCAGGGCGGCGCCGGCGGCGGCCGCGCCGGCGGGATCGAAGCTATCCGATCCGTCGACGAGCGCCACCAGCGCGCCGGCCGCGGTCGCGTGGGCGAGCAGGCTCGTGACGAGGCTGCTGCCTCCCGCGGACCGGGGGCCGACGATCTCGCTGAGCTGGCCTCGGGGAAACGCCTCCAGCAAGGAGGCCGCGCTCCCCTCGAGACCCCACCCTGGCGGGGGCAAGGACTCTTTCTGTATGGCCATTGATCGGGGCTCGGTCGTGCTGAGTGGCCGTATTACACATCAGGTGTTGAGTACAGGCAAGATTCAAGATACGGGGTATCACCCATAGCCCCTCTCCTAGATGTAGGGCCCGAGGGCCGTGCTCGGACCGTGCTACCCTGCCGCCGTGACCAAGCGCGAGCGGGTGATGGCGGCCCTGCGCGGCGACCCGGTGGACCGCGTACCCCTGGCCTTCTGGCTGCACAACTTCGCCACCGAGAACTCGGCCAAGGGTCTCGCCGACGAGACGCTTCGCCTCCTGCACCGCTTCGACTGGGATTTCTTGAAGCCCCAGTCGCGCGCCCAGTGCTTCGCCGAGATGTGGGGCCTGACCTTCACGCCGTCGCGGGACAAGGCCCGCCCGTACACGGTGACCGACGTGCCGGTGGCGGACGCGGCCGGCCTCGCCGCGCTGCGCCCCGTGAATCCCGAGCAGGGGGCGCTCGGCGAGCAGCTCGAAGCCCTCCGACTGATCCGCGCCGCCGTCGGCCCCGACGTGCCGATCATCTGGACCGTCTTCTCGCCGCTCATGGTGCTGCCGATGCTGGTGCCCGGGGGCCGCGAGCAGGCCCTGGCCCTCGCGCGGTCGGCCCCACGCGAGACGGAATCGGCCCTGGGCGCCCTGGCTGTCACCCTCGCGCGCTACGCCAGGGCGTGTCTCGCCGATGGGGCGGACGGGCTCTTCTATGCGACCAACATGGCCACGCGCGAGCTCATCAGCGCCGAGGAGTGTCGCCGCTGGCAGCGGCCTTTCGATCTGCGCGTGCTGGAGGCGGTGGAGGAGGCGCCCTTCAATCTGCTCCACGTCTGCGGCGCCGGGATCCACTTCGACGAGTTCGCCGACTACCCCGTGACGGCGTATTCCTGGGCCACGGTGCCCGGCAATCCGACCCTCGAGACCGTGCACGTGCAGACCGGCAAGGCGGTGGTGGGCGGGCTCCCTGCCAAGCCGGAGATCGCGTCGATGAAGGCCGAGGAGCTCGAGCGTCGGGCACAGCGTGCGATCGCCGAGATGAGCGGGCGCTGGCTCCTGCTCGGTCCCGACTGCTCGATCAATCCCGACACGCCGGACGCGCTGATGGCGATACGCCCATGACCAGCTTCCACGTCAACGGCCGCGCCGTGCAGGTCACGGTCGACGCGGACACGCCACTGCTCTGGGCGCTGCGCGATGAGCTGGGGCTCACGGGCACCAAGTACGGCTGCGGGGCCGCGCAGTGCGGCGCCTGCACCGTGCACCTCGACGGCCAGGCCATCCGCTCCTGCGTGACGCCCATCACGGCCGCGGAAGGCCGGCAGGTCACCACCATCGAGGGTGCGATGGGCTCAGGCGCGACGGGGCGGGAGGCGCGCGCGGTGCAGGAGGCCTGGAATCGGCTGGACGTCGTGCAGTGCGGGTTCTGCCAGCCCGGCCAGATCATGTCGGCGGTGGCGCTCCTCTCCGCGATCCCCCGGCCCACCGATGCCGACATCGACGCCGCCATGACCGGCAATCTCTGCCGCTGCGCCACCTATCAGCGGATCCGCGCCGCGATTCACGAAGCGGCGCAGAGCCTGTGACGCCGACCCGCCGTCAGTTCCTCGAGGGTGTGGCCGCCTTGGGGATGGGGCTCGTCGTGGGGGTCCGGCTCGAACCCGCGCAGGCCCAGCCCGGCGCGCCGGCACCCGGCGTGCTCGCGCCGAACGCCTTCGTGCGCATCGCGCCGGACAACACCGTCACCATCATCGCCAAGCACATCGAGATGGGCCAGGGCGCGCATACCGGCCTCGCCACCCTCGTCGCCGAAGAGCTCGACGCGGATTGGAGCCAGATCCGCGTCGAGGCCGCACCCTCGGATCCGACCCGCTACAACAATCTGGCCTGGGCGCCCCTGCCCGCGCAGGGCACGGGCGGCAGCACGTCCCTGGCGAACTCGTGGGAGCAGCTCCGGCGGGCCGGCGCCACCGCGCGCGCCATGCTCGTGGCCGCCGCCGCCCAGCGCTGGAGCGTGCCCGCGTCGGAGATCACGGTGGATCGCGGCGTCGTGGCGCACGCCCCGAGCGGGCGCCGCGCGACCTTCGGCGAGTTGGCGGCGGACGCGGCCCGACAGACCCCGCCGAGCAACGTCAGCCTGAAAGATCCGAAGGACTTCAAGCTCATCGGGCGCCATGCGCCGCGGGTGGACTCGCGCCCCAAGACGGACGGGTCGGCCACGTACACGCTCGATGTGCGGCGCCCCGACATGCTGACCGCCGTCATCGCCCGCCCGCCGCGATTCGGCGCGACCGTGCGCTCGTTCGACGCCACCGAAGCGCGACGGGTGAACGGCGTCACGGATGTCGTCCAGGTGCCGGCCGGTGTCGCCGTGGTCGCGAAGGGGACCTGGGCGGCCATCAAAGGACGGCGCGCGCTTCGCATCGACTGGGACGAGCAGGCCGCGGAGCGGCGCGGCTCCGAGGAGCTCTACGCGCACTACCGGACGCTCGCCCTGCAGCCCGGGGCGGTGGCGCAGGGGCAAGGGGACGTGCCGGCGGCCATGGGGAGCGCCGCTCGTGTGCTCGAGGCAGTGTACGAGTTCCCCTACCTTGCCCATACGCCCATGGAGACGCTCGACTGCGTGGTGGAGCTCCGCCCCGACGGCTGCGAGATCTGGCTGGGCTCGCAGGTGCCGACCCTCGATCATCAGACGGTGGCGGCGGTGGTGGGCCTCCCGCCGAGCAAGGTGCGCGTGCACACGCTGCTCGCCGGCGGCAGCTTCGGCCGCCGCTCCACCGCGCGCAGCGAGCTGGTGGTCGAGGCGGCCAGCGTCGCCAAGGCCCTGGGCGGCGCGCGGACCGTGAAGCTCGTGTGGACGCGCGAGGACGACGTGCGCGGCGGCTTCTACCGGCCGCTCTACACGCATCGGCTGCGCGCGGGGCTCGATGCCGCCGGCAACGTGGTGGCGTGGGCGCACCGCATCGTGGGGCAGTCCATCGTCACCGGCACCCCGCTGGCGCCCCTTCGCGTCCGGGGCGGCATCGATCTCACCTCGGTGGAGGGCGCCGCGAATCTCCCCTACGCCATCTCCAACACGCTCGTCGATCTCCACTCGCCCACCGTCGGCATCCCGGTGCTCTGGTGGCGCGCGGTGGGAAGCACGCACACCGCGTACTCCACCGAGGCCTTTCTCGACGAGCTGGCCCGCGCCGCCGGCCGTGATCCGCTGGACATGCGCCGCGCGATGCTCGGACGGCATCCGCGACATCTGGCCGTGCTCGATCTCGTCGCGCGGCAGTCGGGCTGGGGCCAGCCCTTGGCGCCGGGCCGCGCCCGCGGCGTGGCCGTGCACGAGTGCTTCGGGAGCGTGGTGGCCCAGGTCGCCGAGGTCTCGCGCGGCGCCGACGGCCTGCCCCGCGTCGAGCGCGTGGTGTGCGCGGTGGATTGCGGGATCGCCGTGAACCCCGACGTCGTCCGCGCCCAGATGGAAGGCAGCATCGGCTTCGGGCTCGGCAGCGCCCTCTGGAGCGAGATCACCGTGGTGGACGGCCTCGTGCAGCAGTCCAACTTCCACGACTTCCGCATCCTGCGCATCGACGAGATGCCGCGCGTGGATGTGCACATCGTGCCGTCGGCGGCGCCGCCCACGGGTGTCGGCGAGCCCGGTGTGCCCCCCATCGCGCCCGCGGTGGCCAATGCCTGGCTGGCGCTGACCGGCCAGCCGGTGCGCCGCCTACCCTTCTCTCGTCTCGCCCGCGCGGGGCGCGCGTGACGTCCCGCGTGCGCCGCGCCGCCGCGGTCGCCATCGCGCTCGCCGCGGGCGCGCTGGCGGCGGGGGCGGGCGCGCAGGACCCCGTCGCGCTGCAGGGCCCCGATGCCTTCGTGTCCATCGGGGACCGCGCCCAGCGCTCGATGGCCCTCTTCACGGAGGCGGGCAAGGTGCTCCAGCACCCGCGCTGCCAGAATTGCCATTCCAGCGACGAGCGCCCGCGCCAAGGCGATGACGGCCGGCCGCATCTGCCCGCGGTGCGGCTCGGCGCCGATGGCTTCGGCGCCGCGGGCCTGCGCTGCCCCGCCTGTCACGGCGAGGCGAACTTCGACGCGGTCGGGATGCCCGGGATGACGAACTGGCACCTGGCGCCCGTCTCCATGGGCCTCCGCGGCCGCTCCATCGGCCAGATCTGCGCCCAGCTCAGGCAGCAGGACAAGGACGGCACGCTGCCGCTGCCAGACCTCGTCGGTCACGTCACCCGCGACCCACTGGTGATCTGGGCTTGGGGTCCGGGGCCAGGGCGCCGGCCCGCCCCCGGTACGCACGAGACCTTCGTGGCCTTGATGCGAGCCTGGGTGGATTCGGGCGCGGAGTGCCCGGCAGCGGATCGGTAGATAGGCTCGCCCCTCTCTCGCGATCTCTGCTGCTCGGGCCCTGAGGGCGATTTCCACTCGGTAGAATCTCACGTCATCGATAGGGCCCGTTCGACGGCGGAGCCGATAAGTGCTGGCCACTCCTCGACATCGATCGGCACACTCCACGAGCTTGGAGCCGGCATCGCGATTGCTCTGAGTCATCCGAGCCGAAACCGGGGGTGGGGCGGTGGGCAAGCGCAGTCGAGTCGCGGGCGTGCTCGCGGTCGGTAATGCCCTTCTCCTCGTGGTCGGACTCGGGCTCCCGTCCCGGGTGACCGCTCAGACCCCGGCGCAGGGACAAACCCTGGCAATCCTCCTGCTCCTCGGCCTCGGCCCCCGGCCGGGCGCGCAGCAGGCGATACAGGGACAGAAGCCGGCCCCCGCGAGCATGAGCGCCGGGACCGATCGGCGAGCCCACGACAAAGCGGCGAAAAAGCCTCAGCGCCCCGAAGGCGGCCCCGGCCGGGTGACCTACGACGAGGTGAACGGGCGGAAAGTCGCGCGGACGGTCGAGTCAGCGAGGCCTCCCGCGGAAGGCAAGATGAGCGCTGCCCTTCCCCTCGCCGCTCCCGCCATCCGGTGATCCAGCCTCCTAGAGCCGGAAGCGGACCGTGATGTCCTCCGGACGCTCCGAGTAGGGCGGAATCTCCTCGGCGGGATCGAAGGCAATGGGCAGGATGAGGAGGGCCGGCCCCGCCGCCTTGCGCGTCGCCGCCAGCGCCGCGGCGAGCGCCGCGGGCTCGGCCACCGTCGCCACGTGGCCGATGCCGGAAGCGCGGGCGAGCGCGCCCCAGTCCACCGGCGCGCCCGGCAGCATCTGCCCGCCCGACGACTCGTAGTGGCCGTTCAGCCAGAGGACGCACGTGAGATTCGACGGGCAGGCCGCGGCCACGGTGGCCAGCACATTGGGGCTCATCAGGAGCGAGCCGTCCCCTTCGAGCGCCACCACGTGGCGCTCCGGGCGCGTCAGCGCGATGCCGAGGGCGAGCGGGATGGCGGCGCCCATGGAGTCGCACAGCGCGAAGACGGGCGCGGGCACCGTCATGTGCGGGAGCCAGCGGGCGTTGGCGCCCAGGCACGACACGAGCACGTCCTGCGGCATCAGCGCCGCCACCAGCGCGTCCAGAAAGGGCTTGCGCGGGATCACGCGAGGTCCTCACCGCTGATGAGAAGCACGAAGGGCCCGCGCGACTCCACGGAGAACTCCACGCCGCGCTTCACCTGCGCCGCGAGATCGCCCTTGCCGTCGGCCAGGGCATGCGGGAGCCGCCATGCCTGCAAGGTCGCCTGGGTCACACGGCCCTTGGGCGCGTGGTAGTAGACCGGGTCGCGGTGGTCGCCCCGCAGCGACACGATGAAGAAGCAGGGCAGCCGGTAGAGCTCGACGAGGCCCGCGAGGATGCCGCCGCAGTTGAGGAGCCCCGCGTTCTGGATGAGCACGGCGCCGCGGCCGCCCGCGAGGTTCGCGCCGCAAGCCACCGCCACCGCCTCTTCTTCCCGCGCCACGTCGACCGCGCGCACTTTCGCCGACGCGCGCACCGCGGCCATGATCTTCCCGATCCACGTATCCGGCACCGAGGCGGCGAGGGTGACCCCCGCGTCCTCGAGCCCCCGGACGATCGCCGCCGCGCCGCTCATCGGACCCGCCTCATCCGCTGATCACCGCGGTGGATTTCGAGCCGCCGCGCGCGCGGCGGCCTCGACCGCTTCGACGATGAAGTGGTAGCCGGTGCACCGGCAGAGATTGCCCGCGAGCATCTCGCGGATCTCGTCCGGCGTCGGATGAGGATGCTCCTTGAGGAACGCGTGGGTCGTCAGCAGGATGCCGGGCGTGCAGTAGCCGCACTGAAGCCCGTGCTTGTCCTGGAAGGCTTGCTGGAGTGGCGCCAGCCCCTCGTCCGGCGTGATGCCCTCCACGGTCGTGATGGCATGGCCGCCCGCCTGCACCGCGAGCATGAGGCACGAGCGCACCGGCTCGCCGTCCAGCAGCACCGTGCAGGCGCCGCAAACCCCGTGCTCGCAGCCCACGTGGGTGCCGGTGAGATCCAGCACGTCCCGGAGACAGTCGGCGAGCGAGAGGCGGGGTTCCACCTGCACCTCGTGCTCAAGCCCGTTGACCAGGAGCCGCACCGCGCGCGTCATGCCGCCCTCCGGCAGCGCCGGACCGCGTCCATCAGGGTGCGCTCGGCAAGCACCGCGGCCACATCCTGACGATAGCGCGCGGAGGCGTGGAGATCGCCCTCAGGGCTGAGCGCCGCCGCCGCCGCGCGCGCCGCCGCGCGAACACCGACCTCGGTGACGGGCTGCCCGGTGAGCGCGGCCTCCGCGGCGGCGCCGCGCACCGGCGTCCCGCCCACGCCGAAGAAGGCCAGGCGCACGCCCGCGGCGCGTCCCGCCGCGTCCTGCCACAGCAGGGCGGCGGCCCCCACGAGCGCGAAGTCGCCGTGGCGGCGCGCCACTTCGGCGAAGCCCCATCCGGCCTCGGGCCGCGGCAGGCTGAAACGTGCCTCGGTCACCAGCTCGTCGGCACGGAGCGAGGTGGTGAGCGGCGCGCGATAGAGCGCACCGGCGGCGACGGTACGCTCGCCCTGCGGGCCGCGCGCCACCACCTCGCCGTCGAGACAGAGGAGCAGCGCGGGCAGCTCGGACGCGGGATCGGCGTGCGCCACGCTCCCGACGACCGTGCCGCGGTTCCGGATCGCGGTGTGGCCCACGTGACGCAGGGCCTCGGCCATGAGCGGCAGCCGTGTCACCGCCCAGCGCGCGGCCGCGGCCTGCCGGCGCAGCGCGCCCACGTGAACGCGGCCGCCGGCCTCGCGGAGATAGTCGAGCTCGGTCGCGCCGTTGATGTCCACGAGCATCGCGGGCCGGGCAAGGCGGAGATTGAGCATGGGCATCAGGCTCTGGCCTCCCGCGAGGATCTTGGCGTCGTCGCCGTGCTGGGCCAGCGCCGCCACCGCCTCGGCCGTGCTCGCCGCCGGCGTGTAGTCGAAGGGCGCGGGCTTCACGGGCGCGCCCCCTGCCCCGCCGACGATTCCGCACGCTCGTGCGCGGCACGGATGAGGCCCAGCACGGTGTCAGGACCCAGCGGCGCGCGTGTCACCCGCACGCCGAGGTGCGCGAGGGCATCCTCGACGGCGTTGGCGATGGCGGCGGGCGGCGAGATGGCCCCGCCCTCGCCGATCCCCTTGATGCCGAGCGGGTTCCGCGGCGACGGGTACTCGAGATGCACGGTCTCGATCGGCGGCAGCTCCATCGCGGTCGGGACGAGATAGTCCATGAAGGTGCCGGTGAGGAGCTGGCCCTGCTCGTCGTACACCATCTCCTCGAGCAGGCCCCCGCCCACGCCCTGGGCCACGCCGCCGTGGATCTGCCCCTCGACGATCATGGGATTGATGAGCTTGCCGCAGTCGTGCGCCACCATGTAACGGAGGAGGCGCACCGCGCCGGTGCCCGGGTCCACTTCGACGTGGGCCACGTGCACCGCGCTCGTGTAGGTCACGGTGGGCTGATGGTGATACACCGTGGCCTCGAAGTCGGCCGTGACGGGCCCGGGCTTCGCGAACGTGGGCAGCGCCGAGCGAATCACCCGCTCCAGCGGCACCGACGAGGCCGGCGTGCCTCGAACACCCGCCATCCCGTCCGCGATCTCGACGTCACCCGGCGCGGCCTCCAGCAGTGCGGCAGCGGCCGCGGTGAGCTTCTCGCGCACCTTGCCCGCCGCGTCGAAGATCGAGCTGCCCGCGTTCACCGCGCTGCGGCTCGCGAAGGTGCCGACGCCGAAGGGAATGGCGGCGGTGTCCCCGCCCACGACGGTGACCCAGTCGAGCGGGATCCCGAGCACGTCCGCCGCCACCTGCGCGAACGAGGTCTCGTGCCCTTGCCCCTGGCTGCAGGCCCCGGTGGCGACGATCGCCCGCCCGGAGGCGTCCATCCGCACTGTCGCGCCCTCGTACGGCCCGATTGCGGTGCCCTCGACATAGCCGGAGATGCCGATCCCGCGGAGTATGCCCCGCTCGCGCCGCGCCGCCGCCTGCTCGGCGCGCAGCCGCTCGTACCCGATTGCGTCGAGCGCGGCGGCCAGATTGGCGCGGAAGTCGCCACTGTCGTAGACGAGGCGATTGCCGTCGCGATAGGGAATGTCCAGCTCGTAGGGCAAGTCGGCGGCGGAGAGATAATTCCGCCGGCGCAGCTCGGCGGGATCCATGCGGAGCTCCCGCGCGAGACAGTCCACGATGCGGTCCATCGCGTACACCGTCTCCGGCCGGCCCGCGCCGCGGTATGGCGCGTTGGGCGTCTTGTTGGTCACCACGCCCTGACATTCCACCTCGAGGGCGGGCACCCGATGCGGCCCGAGCAGATGCGCCACCGTGTTGTACGGCAGCACGATGCCCCACGAGTTGTACGCGCCCAGATCCACCCAGATCCGATCGCGGAGCGCCAACATATTCCCTTCGCGCGTGGCGCCGAGCTCGATGTCGTGCACCTGATGGCGGGCGTGGGCGGAGGCCAGCATGTGCTCGCGGCGATCCTCCGTCCACTTCACCGGCCGGCGGCAGGCGATGGCCGCGGCGGGAATCAGGAGATCCTCAGGATAGCCGTTGGCCTTGGTGCCGAAGCCCCCACCCACGTCGGGCGCGATGACGCGGATCTTGTGGGCGGGGAGGCCCAGCGCGGCCACCAGCCCCTGCTGGACGAAGTGGACGACCTGGGTACCGTTCCAGGTGGTGAGGGTCCCGTCGCGGACGTCCCACTGCGCGAGCACGCCGCGCGTCTCCATGGGCATGCCGACATAACGCTGCACGTAGAAGCGCTCACGCACCGTCACCGCCGCCGCGGCCATGGCACGCGCGGCGTCGCCGAAGCCAGTCTTGAAGCGCAGCGCCACGTTGTCGCCCCAGGCCTCGTGGATCACGGGCGCCCCCGGCTCGCCGCCCGCCACCATGTCCACCACCGCGGGCAACGGGTCATAGTCCACCTCCACGAGCTCGGCGGCGTCCTCGGCCAGGGCGCGGCTGTCCGCCACGACCATGGCCACGATCTCGCCCACGTGGCGCACCACGTCGCGCGCCATCGCGAGCTGGCCCACCTGCTTCATCGTGACCTCCACGCGTGCAGCGAGGCCGGGCGGGATGGCGCCGAAGAGCGGCAGCGGCTTCATCCAGCGCTCGAGGTCGGCGAACGTGAAGACGCGGAACACGCCGGGGCGTCGCGCCGCCTCGTCTGATCTGATGGCGCGCACGGTGGCGTGCGCGTGGGGGCTGCGCACGAAGGCCGCGTGAAGCATGCCGGGCAGCTTCATGTCGTCAACGAAGCGCCCCTCACCTCGGAGCAGGCGCGGATCCTCGCGCCGCGGGACCGACGCGCCGAACAGCTTGGCTCCCATGCTGACGCTAGCCTCCCAGATAGGCGCGCTTGACGTGCTCGTCGTCGAGCAGCGCGCGCGCGGGACCGTGTAGCGTGATGCGACCCGTCTCCATGACGTAGGCGCGGGTGGCCATGCGAAGCGCCATGTAGGCGTTCTGCTCGACCATGAACACGGTGGTGCCGTCCTTCTGGATCTCGCCGATGATGCGGAACGTCGTCTCCACCACCGTGGGTGCCAGCCCCAGCGACGGCTCGTCGAACAGGATGAGACGCGGCCGCGCCATGAGGGCACGCCCGATCGCCAGCATCTGCTGCTCGCCGCCGGAGAGCGTCCCCGCGGCCTGACGGCGGCGCTCGGCCAGCACGGGAAAGTGTGCCAGCACGCGCTCGAGATCGGCGGCCACCGCGCCCGTGTCCTCGCGCACGTAGGCGCCCATCTCGAGATTCTCGCGCACGGTGAGGTGCGGGAACACCCGCCGCCCCTCGGGGCAATGGGCGATGCCGGCGCGGAGGATATCCTGGGGCTTCCAGCCCTGGATCTCGCGCCCGTCGAACACGATGCGCCCGGCCGACGGCCGGACGAGGCCGGAGATGGTCTTGAGCGTGGTGCTCTTGCCCGCGCCGTTGGCGCCCACCAGGCAGACGAGATCGCCCTGCCCGACCTCGACGCTCACGTCGGAAAGCACCGGCGCCCGGCCATAGCCCGCGTACACGCCCTCAAGCCGCAGCATGTGTGGTCCCGAGATAGGCGCGGATCACTTCCGGATCACGCTGCACGTCCGCCGGGGTGCCGTCGGCGATCAGCCGGCCATGATTCAGCACGAGCACGCGGTCCGAGATGCCCATGACCATGCGCATATCGTGCTCGACGAGGAGCACGGTGACGCCCGACTCGCAGATGCGGCGTATCAGCGCGGCGGTCGTCGTCTTCTCCGCCGCCGTCATCCCGGACGCGGGCTCGTCCAGCAGGAGCAGGCGGGGGCGCGCGGCCAGCCCGATGGCGAGCTCGACCAGCCGCTGCTCGCCGTAGGAGAGATCGCTGGCGACGTCGTCGCGGCGGGTGGCCAGCCCAACGAACTCCAGCACACCGAGCGCCTCGCCCCGGAGGCGCCGCTCCTCCTCCGCCACCCGCCGCCGCCGCAAGAGCGCCGCGCCGATGCCGACGGCGCCGCGGAGATGGAGACCCGTCAGCACGTTCTCCAGCACGGACAGCGCGGGGAACACGCTCGTCTTCTGGAACGTCCGCACCAGGCCGAGCGCGGCGATGCGGGAGGGGCGCCAGCCGGTGATGGCGCGCCCGGCGTAGGCGACACCGCCGGCGCTGGGGGCCTGGAAGCCCGTGATGATGTTGAACGCGGTGGTCTTGCCCGCGCCGTTCGGGCCGATGAGGCTCGTCACGCCCCCGCCCTGCACCGTGAACGAGACGCCGGCCAGCGCCGCGACGCCGCCGAAGCGCATGGCGAGATCCCGGACGTCCAATTGCTGGTCGGCGGCCGGGGGCGCGCTCATCGGCGCGCGACGCGGGCGGCCAGCGCGGGGACGATCCCGCTCGGCATGAAGAATAGCGTGGCGATCAGGAGGATCCCGTAGAGCAGCATCTGCCACTGCCACGACGCGAGCGCACGCAGCGCCTCCGGCAGCACGGTGAAGATCACCGCGCCCACCACCGGCCCCGCCAGCGTGCCCTTCCCGCCCGCCACCACCATGATCACCATGGTGACGGTGTAGGTGAAGAGGAACACCTCGGGACTGACGAAGCGTGTGTAGTGCGCATAGAGACCGCCCGCTCCGCCCGCCATGGCGGCACTGATCGCGGCGGCCAGCACGAGGTAGAACGTGCCGTCGATCCCCACCGATTCCGCGAGGGTCTCGTTTTCCCGCAGCGCCACCAGCGCCCGCCCGATGCGGGAGGCGATGATGCGCCGGCACAGCACATAGGCGAGCACCACCGCCACGAGCACCAGGTAGTAGAACGCCCCCTTGGTGCGGAGCGAGAGCTCCGGCAGCCCCGGGAGCGCGATGGCGAGCGCCGGCACCCCGGGAATGCCGAGGGGGCCGTTGGTGAGGTCCATCCAGTTCACGCTCACGAGCGAGATCACGCCGGCGAACGAGATCGTGAGCAGCACGAAGTACGCGCCGCGCAGCTTCAAGGCGAGCCGGCCGATCCCCCAGCCCGCCAAACCCGGCAGCACGATGGCCGCGAGCATCCCGAGCCACGGCGACATCTCCAGTTTTACTGACACAAGAGCCGTCGCGTAGGCGCCGATGCCGAAGAAGGCGGCGTGGCCCAGGGAGAGCTGGCCGGTGTAGCCCAGCAGGAGGTTCAGCGAGAGCGCGAGGACAGCGAAGATGCCCGCCATGATCAGCGTGTGGAGCTGATACGGATTCCATACCAAGAGCGGCGCGAGGGCCGCCGCCACGACAATCACCGCCCCGCGCGCGGCCGCCGCGCGCCGCATCAGCCGACGCGCTCGGCGCGCGCGAAGAGCCCGGAGGGTCGCACGAGCAGCATGAGGACGATGATGACGAACCCGACCGCGTCGCGGTAGCCGGAGGAGATGTAGCCGGCGCCCAGCTCCTCCGCTACTCCCAGGAGCACACCACCCAGCGCGGCGCCCACGAAATTGCCGAGCCCGCCCAGGATCACCACGCTGAAGGCTTTCTGGGCGGCGAGATCCCCCATCGAGGGATAGAGGAGGAACACCGGCCCGAGTAGCGCTCCCGCCGCTGCCGCCATCCCGGCCCCGAAGGCGAAGGTCACCGTGTGAATGCGCTCGATGCTGACCCCCATGAGAGCGGCGGTCTCGCGGTCCTGGAAGGTCGCGCGCATGGCCCGGCCGAGCCGGGTGCGCGTCAGGAGGAGATGGGCGCCCACGATCAGGACGAGGGACACCACGAATACGAAGATTCGGAGCAGGGACACTGACAGGGGGCCCAGCGCCACCGGCGCGGTGGAGAACGGGGTCGGCACGCTCTTGGCCACCCCGCCCCACGCCAGCAACTGGCCGTTCTGCAGCGCGATCCAGAGCCCGATCATCACGAGCATGGTGGTGTCGATCGAGGCGCCGCGGAGCGGGCGCAGGAGCGCGCGCTCGCAAGCGGCGCCGATGAGGACGCCAGTCGCGATGGCGAGAGGAATCGCGAGGAAGAAGTTCACCGAGCCGAGGACGAGCGCGGCGAAGGTGCCGTACGCCCCCAGCGTGTAGAACTCGCCGTGGGCGAAGTTCACCACGTTCATCAGGCCGAAGACCAGCGTCAGCCCGATCCCGAGCAGGCTGTAGGTGCTGCCGAGCAGGAGCCCGTTCAGGAGGTGCTGGAGGAGCTGGTCCAAGCCCGCGGCGAGGGCGCCTCGCCTACTTCTTGGCGGCGAAGGCCGGAAGCGCGATCTTCCCGTCCTTGATCTGGACGAGGAAGATGCTGGGCTTGCTCTGGCCGCTCTCCTTGCCCGCGGGCCCGTCCTTCTCGAACTTGATGGGCCCGTTGACACCCATGAGGCTCACCGTCCAGAGCGCCTCGCGCACCGCCTTGGGGTCGGGCTTGCCCGCCGCCTTCAGGCCCTCCACCGCGGTCATCACCCCGTCGTGACCGCGAAAGCCCTCGGTCAACCCTTCGAACGGGTGGCCGCGCTTGTTCCACTCGTCCACGAAGGCCTTCGCGAGCTTGCCGTCGGGCATGGCCTCAGGGAACCACGGCAGGAAGAAGAGGATGTGCATCGAGCCTTCCGCCGCCGGGCCCGCCTGCTTGATGAGCTGCGACGGCGAGGAACTCCCGCCCGTGGTGATGACCTTCCGGACCAGGCGCTGCTCCTGGGCCTGCTTCAGCACGAGGGTGATCTGCTCGACGCTGGTGGTGAGGAACAGGGTGTCGGCCGAGCCCGCCTTCACCTTGGTGATCTGCGCGTTCATGTCGGTGGCGGCCTGCTCCATGAACTCGACCGAGCCCACCGTGCTGCCGCTTCGCTTCAGGAGGTCGCCGAACGCCGTCACCGAGCCCCGGCCCCAGTCGGTATTGACGGCGAGGAAGTCGGCCTGCTTGATCCCGAGATCCTTCATGTACTTCTCGAGGCCCACCGCCTCCATCTCGCTGGGCGGGCTGATGCGGAAGACCCACGGATTCCCGCGCTTGGTGATGGTGGCGGCGCTCGAAGTCTCCACGATCATCGGCACGCCGTACTCTTCGAGCTTGGGCATGGCGGCAAGCGTCATCGACGAGCCCCACGCGCCCACGAGCACCGGCACCTTGTCACGCACGATGAGCTTCTCGGCCGCGGTGGCGGCTTCCTTCGGATCGGACTTGTTGTCTTCGATCAGGAGCTGGACCTGGCGGCCGAGCACGCCGCCGCGCGCGTTGACCCAGTCGCGGGCGATCTCGGCGCCCATGCGGATGTAGTTGCCCGAGGCGGCCACCGGGCCCGACAGCGGCTGGATGACGCCGATCTTGATGGGATCACCCTGGCCGACGGCGCGCCGCGGAGGCGCCAGCGTCGAGCCGAGGAGCACCGCGATCACGAGACAGAGACCGATCCCCACTCGCTTCATTCCCAGCCTCCCGTGTGTGCTGCTGCGAGGTGTGAACGCTTCGCGGGCCGACACTGATCCGTCGCGGGTACTTATCGTACATTTCCATCGGCCTGTCAAATGCAAACCGATTGACTTTGCTCGCGTGGGACGCCGAGAATGTGCGCCATGACCATCGCGCCCGCCGAGTACGACTTCCGCGCGGCGCGCCGCCGGCTCGAGGCCAAGCCCAAGTCGGCGGGTGAGAAGCTCGTGAGCCTCGCCGAGGCGGCCGCGCGGGTTCCCGACGGCGCCACCCTGGCCATCGGCGGCATCCTCTACAGCCGCACGCCGCTCGCCCTCCTCCGCGAGATCCTGCGCCGGCGGCCGAAGGACCTCACGCTCGCGCGCAACCTCATGTGCTACGAGGGCGAGTGGTACATGGTGGCGGGAGCGGCCAAGAAGCTCGTGACAGCGTGGATGGGGATCGGGCTTCCCTGGGGCCTCTCGCGCATCATGCGCGAGTACGTGGAGTCCGGCCGCGTGCCCATCGAGGAGTGGAGCCATCTCGGGCTGGGGCTCCGCTTCCGCGCCGCCGCCATGGGGCTGCCCTTCCTCCCGACGATGACGATGCTGGCCTCCGATCTCATGGGGGTGGGCGGCTCGAAGACCATCGCCTGCCCCTACACGGGCGAGACGCTCCACGCGGTGCCCGCCCTCTTCCCCGACGTGGGTCTGCTCCACGTGCAGCGCGCCGACCGCTTCGGCAACTGCCAGATCGACGGCTACCCGCACATGGACGCCGACATCGCCTTCGCCGCGCAGACGGTGCTGGTGACGGCCGAGGAGATCGTGCCCGAGGAGGAGATCCGCCGGCGTCCCGACCGCACCATGATCCCCGGCTTCGTGGTGGACGCGCTCGTGCACGTACCGTGGGGCTCCTATCCGCACGAGTGCTACGGGCGCTACGACTCCGAGCCCGGCCACTTCGGCGAGTACGTGGCGGGCATCCAGGCCGAGGGCGCCGAGGGGGTCGCGCGCTACCTCGAGCGCTACGTCTACGCGCCGCCCACGCATGCCGACTACCTCGCGCTCTTCCCCGAAGGCATGCGCGAGGCGGCAGCCGAGCGCGGCAAGGAGCTTTCCTCGTGACCACGGGGTTCGAGGGCGTCACTGCGAACGAGCTCCTGGCGGTGATGGGCGCGCGCGAGCTGCAGGATAACCAAACCGTGTTCACGGGGGTCGGCGCCCCCATGATGGCCTCCGTCCTCGCGCAGCGGCTGCACGCGCCGCGCCTCACCATGGTGATCGAGGGCGGCATCATCGGCCCGATGTGGCGGCCCGGCTGGCTGCCCATCTCCACCAACGAGATGCGCGCGGCCTATCACGCGCAGATGCTGCCCGGCATCACGGACGCCTTCCTCCTCGCCCAGCGCGGGTTCCTCGACGTCGGCTTCATCGGCGGGGCACAGATCGACCAGTGGGGCAACCTCAACACGACCGCCATCGGCGGCTACGACCGGCCCAAGGTGCGGCTGCCGGGCTCCGGCGGGGCCAACGACATCATCTCCCTGTGCCGGGCGGTGATCATCCTCACCGTGCACGAGAAGCGCCGCTTCGTCCCCAAGGTGGACTTCATCACGAGCCCCGGCCACGTCGCGGGCGGCGATTCGCGGGCGCGGAGCGGCCTCCTCTTCGGCGGGGTGCGACGCGTGGTCACCACGCTGGGTCTGTTCGACTTCGAGCCCGAGTCCCGTCGCATGCGGCTCGAGGCGGTGCACCCGGGCGTGACCGTCGAGCAGGTGCGTGACCACACGCCCTTCGATCTCCTCGTGGCCGATACGGTGAAGACCACGTCGGCGCCGACCCCCAACGAGCTGGGTATTCTCCGCTCGCTCGATCCCGAGCGGCAGTTCATCGGGTAGCGTGGTGACGCTCGAGACCTGGCTCCTCTACGTGGCGACCTGCTTCGCGGCGACGCTCACGCCGGGCCCGGCGGTGCTCATGACGATGTCGATCGGGCTGCGCGGTGGCGCGGTTTCCGCCATCCTCACCGGCACCGGGGTCTGCGCCGCCAACGCCATCTGGATAACGTTGTCAGTCGCCGGCCTCTCCGCCGTACTGCTCGCCTCGGCCACGCTCTTCCTCGTGCTCAAGTGGGCCGGCGCGCTGTACCTCATCTACGTGGGCCTCCAGCTGATCCTCAAGCGCCGCGGCGCGCATGCCGAGCTCCAGGCGGGGCCGGCGGGCGGACGGGGCGCCTTCGCGCGCGGCTTCCTCGTCCAGATGACCAATCCCAAGGCGATGATCTTCTTCGGCGCGCTCGTCCCCCAGTTCGTCCACGCGGACCAGCCGTTGCTCGGCCAGGGCCTGATCCTCGCCGGCACCCTGATCGTGATCGAGCAGCTCGTGCTGGCGGGCTACGGCACCCTCGCCGCCCAGGGTGCCCGCCTCGCGGGCCGCGAGCGCTGGACGCTGGTGACGGAGAAGACCTCCGGCGTCCTCATGATCGGCGCCGGCCTCGGGCTCGCAACCCTGCGGCGCAACTAGGAGATGCCCTCGTGACCCAGTACGGACTGGCGGTGCGCAACTTCGTGGGCCCCGGCGAGGTGCCGGACATCCAGGGCCTCTACGCCTACGCGGAGAGGGCCGAGGCGCTCGGCTTCGAGTCCCTCTGGGCGTGGGACCACGTGCTGCTGGGCGTGGAGCCCTCTTTCCCCATCGTGGACTCCATCACGATGCTGGGCGCCATCGCCGCGCGCACGCGCACGATCAAGCTCGGCACGGGTGTGCTCGTGCTGCCCCTGCGGAACCCGGTGGTGGCGGCGAAGTCGCTGGGCAGCCTCGACGTGATCTCGGGCGGCCGCCTCATCCTGGGCGTCGCCGCGGGCTGGTACGCGCGCGAGTTCGATGCGGTGGGCATTCCCTTCAAGCAGCGCGGCAAGATCTTCGAGCGGAACCTCGACATCCTCGCGCGGCTTTGGACCCAGGAGCGCGTCACCCTCAAGGTGGACGAGTTCAACCTCCGCGAGGCGGTGATGGTGCCGCGCGCCGTGCAGCGGCCGCGCCCGCCCATCCTGGTGGGCGGCTACGTGGACGCCGTGCTCAAGCGCGCGGGCACGGTCGGGGATGGGTGGCTGACGTACTTCTACACGCCGGAGAGCTTCACCAAGGGGTGGGAGAAGGTGAAGGCGTTCGCGCGCGAGGCGGGGCGTGATCCCCGCAGGCTCTCCTCCACGAATCAGCTCGCGGTGTACGTGGGCAGCTCCCGCGCCCAGACCGCCGAAGATATGCGACACTGGCTCTCGACCGAGTGGGACACCGCGGCGTGGTCGGAGTCCACCATCGAGCACGCCATCCACGGCAGCGCGGAGGAATGCGTGGCGCAGCTCAAGGCGCACGTGAAGACCGGCGTCGATCGCATCATCCTGATCCCCTACCGCTATCAGCCGGAGCAGGTGGAGCGGATCGCCAAGGAGGTCTTGCCGAGGCTATGACGACCTACATCGACATCAACTGCGACATGGGCGAGAGCTACGGCCGCTGGACCCTGGGTGCCGACGACGAGATCATGCCGAACATCACCTCCGCCAACGTCGCATGCGGCTTCCACGGTGGCGACCCCCACGTGATGCGGAAGACGGTGGAGTCCGCGGTGCAGCACGGCGTCGCGGTGGGCGCGCACCCGAGCTTGCCCGACCTCATGGGCTTCGGCCGGCGGCGCATGGACGTCTCCCCGCAGGAGCTGAAGGAGATCCACCGCTACCAGATCGGCGCGCTCTGGGCCTTCTGCAAGGCCTCCGGCACCACGCTCCAGCACGTCAAGCCCCACGGCATCCAGTACCACATGTTCGAGGAGAACCTGCCACTGGGTCGCGCCACCGCGGAGGGTGTGAAGGAGCTGGACCCCTCGATCATCCTGATGACCATGGCCATGACCAAGTACGACGCCGAGGCGCGCAAGGTGCCGGGCGTACGCGTGGCCGCGGAGGGCTTCGCCGATCGCGTCTACGCCGAGGACGGCCAGCTCGTGTCCCGCAAGCTCGGCAAGGACGCGCTGGTGTCGGATCCGGCAAAGGCAGCTGATCAGGCGGTCAGAATGGTCATGGAGGGCAAGGTCAAGACCATCACCGGCAAGGTGATCGACGCCAGGATCCAGACCATCTGCATCCACGGCGACAGCCCGGG
>DASTYT010000048.1 GCA_035764725.1 Candidatus Methylomirabilota bacterium
TCCTCTCCCGGGTCCTCGCCGCCGAGAAGTTCGAGGGCAAGCCGGGCCAGATCTCCTATTTCTTCACCCACGGCAAGCTGCCCGCGGCCCGCGTCATGGTGGTGGGGCTGGGGGCGCGGGCGAGCGCGGACGCGGAGACGGTGCGGCGCGCCGCCTCGGCGACGGCGCGGCGCGCCCGTGACCTCGGCGCGAGCTCGGTGGCGATGTACCTGCCCGCCGCCGGCATCAGCGCGCGGGAGCGCGCCCAGGCCACCGTCGAGGGCGCGCGGCTCGGGACCTACCGCTTCGAGAAGTACCTCAAGGAGAAGAACGGCAAGGTGCTCGCCTCGCTCGCGGTGCTCGAGCCCGAGGGCCGGCAGCGCGACGCCGGCCGCGACGGCGTACGCCTGGGCGAGATCGGCGCCGACGCGACCATGCTCGCGCGCGACCTCGTCAACGAGCCCCCCAACGTCGTGACGCCTACGTATCTCGCCGAGCGGGCCCAGGAGCTGGCCAAGACGGGCCGGCTGCGTGTGCGGGTCCTCGACAAGGACGCCTGCCAGGAGCTCGGGATGGGCGCGTATCTCGGCGTCGCCCAGGGCAGCCTCGAGCCGCCGCGCTTCATCCATCTCACCTACGCCCCGGGCCGCCGTGCGCGCCGTCGCGTCGTCATCATCGGGAAGGGCATCACGTTCGACTCGGGCGGGCTCGACCTCAAGACCGCGGACGGCATGCTGCGCATGAAGAACGACATGGCGGGCGCGGCCACGGTGCTCGGCGTGTTCCAGGCGCTGCCGCGCCTCCGGCTCCCCGTGGAGGTGCACGGCCTCATCGCGGCCACCGAGAACATGCCGTCCGGCACCGCGCAGCGGCCGGGCGACATCGTGCGCGCGATGAACGGGCTCACGATCGAGATCGGGAACACGGACGCGGAGGGCCGTCTCACCCTGGCCGACGCGATGTCGTACGCGGCGCGCGAGGTAAAGCCCACGGAGATGGTCGAGCTCGCCACCCTCACCGGCGCCATCGTGATCGCGCTCGGACAGGGCGTGACCGGGCTCTTCGCCACCCAGGACGGTCTCGCGGATCGCCTGCTCGGCGCGTCAAGCGTGGCGGGCGAACGCTTGTGGCGGATGCCCCTGCACGACGAGTACAAGGATGGGCTCAAGAGCGAGATCGCCGACCTCAACAACGTCTCGAGCCAGCGCGGGGCGGGGGCGATCGTGGCCGCGCTCTTCATGCGCGATTTCACGAGTGGGATTCCCTGGGCGCATCTCGACATCGCCGGCACCGCCTTCTCCGAGCGCGAGCTGCCCCTGGGCCCGCGGGGCGGCACCGGCGTCGGGGTGCGCACCCTGCTCGCCTACCTCACGCGCGTGGCCGGGCATCGCTAGGAGCCGCGCCGCCGTGGCCGGCGCCGTCGATCTCCACTCACACAGCACCGCGTCGGACGGCACGCTGCGCCCCCGCGAGCTCGTGCAGGCCGCCGCCCGCCGCGGCGTCCGCGTGCTCGCGGTCACCGATCACGACTCCACGGAGGGCCTTGCCGAGGCGATGGCGGAGGCGGCATCGCTCCGACCCCTCGAGATCGTGCCGGGCATCGAGATCAACTGCGACGTGGACGGCGGAGAGATCCACGTGCTCGGCTACTACATGGACTACGAGGCGCCCTGGTTCCAGGAGTTCTGCCGGGCGCAGCGGGCGGAGCGGCGCGCCCGCGTGTACCGCATCGCCGAGCGACTGGCCTCGCTCGGCATGCCTATCGATCCGGACGCCGTCTTCGCGCTCGTGCAGGAAGGCTCGGCGGGGCGCCCCCACGTTGCCCAGGTGATGGTCGACCGCGGTTACGTGAAGAGCGTGCGTGAGGCCTTCGACCGCTTCCTCGCCGCCGGCAAGCCCGCCAATGTGCCGCGGAAGAAGCTCACGCCCGAGGATGCGGTGCGGCTGCTCCGGCGCGCGGGCGGCGTCCCGGTATTCGCGCATCCCGGGCTTGCCGGCCGCGACGCTCTGATCCCGGGGCTCGTCGAGGCCGGGTTGATGGGCATCGAGTGCTACTACCCGGAGCACTCGGCGGCCCAGACCGGGAGCTACGTCGAAATCTGCCGGCAACTCGGGCTCGTGGCCACGGGTGGGTCCGACTTCCACGGGCCGCGGGTCCGTGCCTCCCAGCTCGGCGATCCCGCGATCCCACTGTCGGTGTGGGACGCCTTGCGAGCCAAGGCGGCGGAGGCACGCGCGTCGCGACCCGATCGTCGCGCGTCACCAGCGTGACCGCGTCGTGTAATCCTTACCCGGACGGTACGGAGAACCCGCCCGTGCCAGCTCGCAAAATCAACAGCTTGGACGTTCGGCACATGCCTTGCTCCTTTTTCAGAGTGAATAAGTCTGATAGGAGGGCATCATGAGCCGCATGAAATCGCTGACGTCGGTGATGGTCGCGGGGGCACTGCTTGCCGCCGTGCCCGCCCTGGCCGCGGACGATACCAAGGTGAAGGGAGCGACCCAGGAGGTCGAGTCCGGGGCGAAGAAGATCGGGCAAGGCGACCTTGGCAAGGGCGTACCCGAGACTGCGAAGGGCGTGGGGAAGACGGTCGAGGAGGGCGCCAAGTACACCGGCGAGAAGTTCAAGGAAGCCGGCAAGTCCGCCGAGCCGCCGGCGAAGAGCGCCTGGCAGCACACGAAGGAAGGCGCGACCAACTTCGGCCACAGCGTGAAGAACTTCTTCACCCGCCTCTTCTCGTCCGACTAGCCGGAATGCCTTTCGCCCGCCGCGCGCTGGCCCTGGTGCTGATCTCGCTGTTCTGGGCGGCGGGAGCCCAGGCCAGCCCGGCGGGTGAGCAGTTCAGGGCGGACCTCAATCGCGTCCTGAAGGTCCTCGACGAGACGGAGGGCCAGCCGGTGGAGGTCCGCCGCGCCGCGGTCCGCACCGCCGCCGAGCCGGTCTTCGACTGGCGGGAGATGGCGTCGCGCGCGCTCGCGATTCACTGGCAGGCGCGGACCGAGGTGGAGCGTGCGGAGTTCACACGGCTGTTCAGCGACCTCATTGAGCGCGCCTACGTGACGAAGGTCGAACGCTACACCGGCGAGGCCGTGAAGTTCGTGGGCGACCGTGCCGAGGGCTCGCTGGCCGTGGTCCAGACCCGGCTCGTCCCCAGCAAGGGCCCGGAGGTCCCGATCGACTACCGGCTCATCGAGAAGGACGGGCGCTGGCGCGTCTACGACGTGGTGATCGAGGGCGTGAGCATGGTTGCCAACTACCGCACGCAGTTCGACCGTGTGATCCGCAGCTCGTCGTACGCCGAGCTCGTCAAGCGCCTCAAGGACAAGGGCTAGCCCACGGGCGAGACCCCGTCGCAGTAGTTGGGAAACATGCGAGCGAAGGCGGCGGCAGTCGTCCGCTCGCGGAAATACGGGATCTGCCGCACCGAGTAGTCCGTCCCGCCGCGGAACACCACCACCGCGCTCGCCAGCGGCGCTCCCTCCGCGTCGAAGAGGCCGCACGCGGTGCGCCAGAACGTTCGTCGCCGGTCGATGGGCGTCACGTCGGCGAAGCGGCCGAGGGCGAGCAGGGGACCACCGGCGGGCAGGGCGGACCGGTGGAGCGTCACCTGGATGCGATTGGTGAGTCCGCCCTCGCGCATGGTCAGCGCGCCGAGCCACCACGCCACCTCGTCGAGGAGCACGGGCGCGAGCGCGTCGTGGAGCGCCGCGCCGGTTCGCCACGGCACGCCGGGCTCGACCCGCGCCCACACGCCCTCGTCGTCGAAGGACAGCGCCGTCTGCAGGCCCAGGGGATTGCGCGACCCGCATGCGAGGCAGTCCTCGGACATGGGCAGCGTGACGCCTGCGTGGCCGCCCCGCCAGGCCGCGGGGACCGCGGTGGCATCGGGGCCGAGCAGACTGACCGATGCCGACGAGAGGATCTGTCCATCCTGGAGGATCGTGACGCTGGCGCCGCCCTCGCGCGCCCCGCCTTCGAGTGAGAGCGCGGTGACGAGCGGCACCGATGAGGTGATGCGTCCCTCCACCATGCGCGGGGCGGCGGGCACGCCGAGCGCGCGGGTGGCGGCGTCGAGAATAGCGACGAGACCGCCGCCGTGCACGATGCCCGGCCAGCTCTGGAGCGCGGGCGGCGCCGCGAAGCGTCCGCGTCCGTCGGGCGCGAGCACGACGGCGGCGGCGAGCGCGTCGGCGATCGAGTTCACGCGCGGACCCGCGTGCTATACTCGACGCGTCTCATGGCGGCTGCCATTCTACTGTTGGGCTTCCCCCCGCCGCAACGCACGTGACGTCGGCCTCCCAGCTCCTGGTGAATCGCCCATTCGTTCAGGCGATGCTCACCAACTTCCTGTTCTTCATGAGCATGAACGGGTTCCTCCTGCTCCCCCTCCACGTGCAGCAGATGGGCGGGAGCGAGGCGCACGTGGGGCTGGTGCAGGCGACCTACAGCATCGCCGGCATCCTCTTCCAGCCCTTGGTCGGCGTGTGGGTCAACCGCCTCGGCCGGCGCTTCTTCATGCGGCTGGGGGTGATTCTCCTCGTGGCCTCCGCGGCGGGCTTCGTGGTGTCGGGCTCGATTCCCCTCCACGGATTGCTCCGCGGGGTGCAGGGGCTCGCCTTCTCGGCGTTTTTCGTGGCGAGCTACATCCACATCGTGGACCTGGTGCCAGTGGACCGCCGCGGCTGGGCGCTGGGAATCTTCGGGCTTTCCGGCCTCACGTCCACCGCGCTCGCTCCACTCCTCGGCGAGGCGGTGGTGCGCCAGCTCGGCTTCCGGTGGTCGTTCGCGGTGTCGGGCCTGATCGGCGCGGGCGCGCTCGCCCTCGTCTTCCGCACGCGCGGGATCCGGCCGCCCGAGCCCGGGGGCGGGCCCGGCCTCGAGACCCTGCGTGAAGGCATGCAGGAGCTCATCCGCGTGCACATGGCGCTGGGCTTCTTCTTCGGCCTCGGCACCGGCACGCTGTTCACGTTCTTGCCCACCTTTGCCGAGCACCTGGGAGTGACCGGCCTCGGCCTCTTCTACACCGCGTATTCCGGATCCGCGGTGGCGGTACGCGTGTTCGGCGGTGAGCTGATCGACACGCAGGGCCGCCGCGCGGTGATTGTCCCCACCATGGCCGTGTTCGCCTCGGCGGTGTGCATGCTCGCACTCGTCGCGGGGGCGGCGCAGCCGGAGGTCGCGCTTCCGGTCCTGCCCTTCATCTTCCTCGCCGGCCTGATCTCGGGGGGCGCGCACGGCTTCCTCTATCCCGCGCTCTCCGCCCTGCTCGTCGACGTCACTCCGGAGGCGCGACGGCCCAGCGCGGTGGGGATCTTCAGCGCGGTCACCCTGGTCGGCAACGCGCTGGGCGCGCTCGTCTTCGGTTACATCGCCCACAGCCTCGGCTACGCCCCGATGTGGACGGCGCTCACTGTCCTCATGGGAGCCGGCATCGCGATGAGCTTCCGCCTCGCGCCCGGCCCCCCGCGTCTCGAGCGTCCATTGCGCGCGCTTCCTCCACGCGCGGCCGAGCGCTCGGTTGACTTGGTCCCGAGCCAGGCCGATACTTCGGAGGCGCTTCGCTCGCTGGCGAGCGCGGAGGGCGCGCATGAGCCGATCGAAGCGAAACGCGGCGCTGGCACTGCTGCTCGGTAGTTGCGCGATGCTCCCCACGTCGAGCGGGAGGGCTCAGGCTCCGACCACGCCATCCCCCCAGGAGGTCGCGGTGGTCGCGGTGATGACCAATCCCGAGACGGGCTCGCCGGTGGTCGTGCTGCAGGGCAAGCGCGACGGCCGCACATTTGCGATGGCGATCGGACCCGCCGAAGCCGTCGGTATCGCGCTGCCGCTCGCCCATCGGACGCCGCCCCGGCCGCTCACCCACGACCTCGTCACCACCATGCTCGGCCGGCTGGGGGCCAGCGTCTCCCGGGCGGTGATCACCGACTTCCGCGACGACATCTTCTACGCCAGCCTCTATCTGCGCGCGGGCGCCGCCGAGCAGGTGCTGGACGCGCGGCCGTCCGACGCCATCGCGCTCGCCCTCCGCGCGCAGGCGCCGGTGCTCGTGGAGGAGCGTGTGCTCGAGCGCGCCGAAATCCTCCCGCCCGCGCCGGCCGCTCCCGGCGGTCCGCGGATCTGATCGATGGCCATCGAGCTGCCCCGCCAGGCGGGGCCGTCGGCGACTGCGTCCGCGCCGCCGGGAGAGAGCCAGCAGTGGGCGATTCAGCGGCGCATCGAGGACGTCTTCACCAAGCTCGGGGAGAAGTTCGGCGATCTCTCCGGCCGCGTGGTGGTGACGATACGTCCGGAGACGAGCTTCGAGGACGTGGGGGGCATCGCCTCCGCCAAGGCGGCGGTGCGCGGATTCACCACCGCGCTCACCAATCCCGATCTCTACCGGAAGTGGGGCATCAGCCCGCCCAAGGGGATTCTCCTCTACGGGCCGCGCGGCACCGGCAAGACCATGCTCGCCCGCGCTCTCGCCACCAGCGCCGGCGCCATCTTTTATCACTTGAAGCTGATGAACCTCACGTCGAAGTTCGGGCCGAACACGGGCGAGCTGCTCCAGGAGATCATCAACATCGCCAAGACCGAGGGCAAGGCGGTGGTCTACCTCGACGAGGCCAACGCGTTGACCCTCGAGCACCTGCTGCCGCCGCCCCAGGCCCGCGAGGCGAGCGCACGGCTGGTGGCGGCGCTCTGCGAGAAGCTCGACGGTCTCGACGAGGAGGCGCGCATCCTCGTCGTCGCCTCCACCAACCGGACGGACTCGGTGGACCGCTCGCTGGTGGAGCCGGGCCGTCTCGACCGGCTCGTCGAGGTGGCGCTGCCCGACGGGGTCGCTCAGCAGGAGATCCTGCAGCTGGTGCGCGGCCGCGCCGAAGCCAAGGCGGGTCGCCCCCTCTTCGCCGAGCTGGACTACCGCTCGCTCCTGCCGCCCATGGGCGGAATGAGCGGCGCGGAGATCTCCGAGGTGATCCGGCGCGCGCTCGAGCAGAAGGTGCAGGAGGCGGGGGAGGGACGCGACGCCGGCCCCGTCACCACCCAGGATCTGCTCCAGCAGCTCGACGCGTATCGTCGCATCAGGGAAGTGGTCGAGAAGATCCGCTACGGCCAGTACCTCTGATCGGCGGCGCGCCCCCCTCGATGCCGTCGCTCACCCACATCCGCGTGCGGTACAAGGATACCGACACGATGTCGGTGGTCTACTACGGCAACTACCTCACCTACTTTGAGATCGCCCGCGTGGAGTACCTCCGCGAGCGCGGCCTGCCCATGTCGGAGGTGAATCGCCGCATCCACCTGCCGGTGGTGGAGGCGTGCGTGCAGTACGTTCGGCCCGCCCTGCTCGACGACCTCCTCGCGGTGACCTCGCGGGTCAGCGAGCGGCGGCGCGCGAGCTTCACCTTCAAGTACGAGATCCGCAACGAGGCGGCGGAGCTCGTGGCGACCGGCCACACGCGTCACGCCTGCTGGAATCCCGACACCCAGAAGATGATCGCGCTGCCCGACTGGCTCAAGGAGATCATGCCCGATGCCGACCTCGATCCCGACCGACCCTAGCATCCCGCGCCCCATCGCGGCCGTCGCCGCCGACCTCGGGCTCACCGAGAGCGAGTGGATTCCCTACGGCCGCACCAAGGCCAAGGTGCTGCTCGACGCCCTCGCCGCGCGGCGGTCGCGGCCCGACGGCAAGCTCGTGGTCGTCTCCTCGATCACGCCCACGCCGGCGGGCGACGGCAAGACCACCATGACCATCGGCCTCGGTCAGGCCCTGTGGAAGGCGGGGGCCCGGCCCGTGATCGCGCTGCGCGAGCCGTCCATCGGCCCCACCCTCGGGCTCAAGGGCGGAGGTACGGGCGGTGGGCGCTCCCAGGTCGTGCCCATGGACGAGATCAACCTCCACTTCACGGGCGACTTCCACGCCATCACCGCCGCCAACAACCTGCTCGCCGCCGCGCTCGACAACCACCTCCATCACGGCAACGCGCTCGGCATCGACGTGCGCCAGATCACGTGGAAGCGCGCGCTCGACGTGAACGATCGCGCGCTCCGCCGCACCGTGCTCGGCCTCGGCGGCCGGATGGACGGGGTGCCGCGTGAGGGCGGCTTCCTCATCACCGCGGCGTCCGAGATCATGGCGGTGCTGTGCCTCGCCGAGGATCTCGCCGATCTCCGGCAGCGGCTGGGGCGCATGGTGGTGGCGCTCACCCGCGAGGGCAAGGCGGTGCCCGCCGACGCCCTCGGCGTCACGGGGGCCATGACCGCCCTGCTCCGCGACGCCATCCACCCGAACCTCGTGCAGACCATGGAGGGGACGCCGGCCCTCGTCCACGGCGGGCCCTTCGCCAACATCGCCCACGGCTGCAACTCGGTAGTGGCCACGCGGATGGGGCTGAAGCTCGGCGAGATCTGTCTCACCGAGGCGGGGTTCGCCACGGATCTCGGCGCGGAGAAGTTCTTCGACATCAAGTGCCGGCTGGCCGGGCTCCGTCCCGACGCCGCGATGATCGTGGCCACGAATCGCGCGCTCAAGTACCACGGCGGCGTGCCGGTGAAGAGCGTCGACGCCGAGAACCTCGAGGCCCTGCGCCGCGGGCTCGAGAACCTGAACGCGCACGTCGAATCCATCAAGCAGTTCAACGTACCCGTGCTGGTCGGGCTCAACCGCTACCCGAGCGACACCGAGGCCGAGTACAAGATCGTCCGCGAGCACTGCGACAAGCTGGGCGTGCGCTGCCACGTGGCCGACATCTTCGCGCGGGGCGGCGACGGCGGGGGCGAGCTCGCCAAGGGGCTGCGCGACCTCCTCACCTCGGAGCGCTCGAGCTTCACGCCGCTCTATGCCCTGGAGCAGCCGGTCAAGGCCAAGCTTGAGACGATCGCCCGGCGCATCTACGGCGCCGACGGCGTGGTGATGTCCGGGCGCGTGGAGCGGCAGATCGCGGACATCGAGGCTCTCGGCTACGGTGCCCTTCCGGTGTGCGTGGCCAAGACGCAGCGCTCGCTCTCGGACGATCCCACGCTGCTGGGGCGCCCCCGCGGCTTCCGGATCACCGTCAACGACGTCTACATCTCGGCGGGCGCCGGCTTCCTCGTCGCCATCACCGGCGACATCACGACCATGCCCGGCTTCCCGCGCAAGCCCAACGCCGAGGGCGTCGACGTGACCCCCGACGGCCGCATCACCGGGCTGTTCTAGAGGCGCGGCGCTAGCGAGTCCGCGGGACCTCGGTCTCCGCGATCACGACGCGGTCGCGGCCCTCCCGCTTGGCGCGGTAGAGCGCCGAATCCGCCGCGTGGAGGAGGGCATCGCCGGCGAGCCCGTGCTCGGGGTACGCGGCGAGGCCAATGGAGATGGTGACCGGCCCGAGGAGGCGCCCCTTGTCGGACACGCGCAGGCGCTTGATCTCGCTGCGCAGCTCCTCGGCGCGCCGTTCCGCGTCGGACAGCGACGCCTCGGGCAGCACGAGCACGAACTCCTCGCCGCCGAAGCGACAGGCCACGTCCTCTCGCCGGAGGTTGCGGAGGAGGGCGGCGCCGATCTCCCGGAGGAGCGCGTCGCCTGCGTCGTGGTCGAAGTCGTCGTTGACCCGCTTGAAGTGGTCGAGGTCCATCATGAGCACGGCCATCGGCCGGCCCGCGCGCTGAGCGCGCCGCACTTCGCGCTCCAGCGTCTCCTCCATGTAGCGGCGGTTGAAGAGGCCGGTGAGCGGGTCGCGGATGGACTGGCTGCGCAGCACCTCACGGAGCCGCACGTTGGCGAGACCCAGGGCGACGTGCTCCGCGACGGCGGCGGCCAGCCGGCGCCGGGCCTCCGAGAGCGGGGCGGGCGCGAGGCGCCCGCGGCCGAGGAAGCCCAGGTAGAGGATGCCGAGCGCGTCTCCCTGCGCCACCAGCGGCGTGCAGAGATAGGCGACGGGCGCGGGGGTGGGGAGGTGCGTGCAGAGCGGGCCCGTGCGCATGTCGTCCACGACGTGGACGCGCCCGCTGCGGAGGGCCCAGCACTCCTCGATGGCGAAGACGCCCGCCGTGCTCTGCGGCGTGGGACCCCAGCGCGCCACCGCTTCGATGAGGTTCCGCGAGGGCGTGCACGCGAACACCGCGCCGGACTCGCCCCGGAACAGCTCCTTCAGGATGCGCTCGATGACCGCGTAGGCCTCCTGCACGGTGAGGCAGGCCTGCATGAGCTCGCCGAGCCGGTTGATCAGGTCGAGCTCGGTCACGCGCTCGGCGAGCCCGTCGCGTGTCTCCTGCTCCGCCTTGACCATGCCGGCGAGGCGCTCGGCCATCGCATTGAACGCATGGCCCATCACCGCGATCTCGTCGTTGCCGCCCACGTCCACGCGGGCGGAGAGGTCGCCCGCCCGCACGATCTCCGCGGTGCGCATCACCTCGCGCAGCCGCCGGATGATCAGGATGTGGCCCATGATGGCCGCCATGCCGAGGGCCACCATGCCGACCAGCCCGAGGGAGAGGAGATTCCGCACGAGGGTCCGGTCCGCTTCGGTGAAGGCTTCCTCGCGGGAGATGCCGACGGCCATGTGCAGGCGATCGGCCGGCGGCAGGCCGCCTACCTGCGTGAACGCGAACAGGCGCGTGATCCCGTCGAAGCCCTCGACGGTGGCGCGCCCCTCGCTCTGCTGCCCGCGGATGGCCTGGGCGATGGCCTGCTCGGGCATGGGCTGGCCGACCCAGCGGTCCGATTCGGGATAACGCGCGAGGACCACGCCGCTGGCGTCGGTCACGATGAACGTCGAGCCGACGGGGAGATGGGCGCGCTCGGCGAGCGAGTGAATGCCCCCGAGATCGAGGCTCGCGAACAGCACGCTGCGCACCTCGCCGGTGAGGCCGAGGGAGGGCCAGGCGAGGATGAGCGCGGGACGGCCGGTCACGGGCTCGACGACGTAACCGGACACCACGAAATCATGCGTGGCGCGGGCCCGGAGGAAGTACGGCTGATCGGAGACGTTGACGGGACTCCGCAGGGGCTGGGCGGAGCAGGTGATCTCGCCCGCGACGGTGGCCTCGGCGAGGTTCACGTAGATGGGGAAACGCTTGCGGAGGTCGCTGAAGAGGGCCCCGCAGGCTCGGGCATTCCCGGGCTGTACGGCGGGGGCCTGGGCGATGCCGATCAGGAGGGAGCGGGCCCCCTCGATGAGCCGCTCCAGGTTGGAGGCGGCCGCGCGGGCGACCCGGAGGGCGCTTTCCTGGGCCTCCGTGGCGGCCAGCTGGCGCTGCTCCCAGGCCGTGACGAGGATCAGCACCAGGGCGGGGAGGAGAGCCAAGAGGACCAGCAGGAGCAAACGCGAACGGAGACTGGACCGAAAGATACGGGTCATCGGCGCTCCCGAACCGATTGTCTCACGGGGGTTTGAATAACGCTACCCGGAGGGTCGTCGGAAGGGGGTGCGCGCTAACTGTATGGTATACTGAGCGTCGCGATAGACCCTTCAGACCACCGATGATCCAGGTCGAGCATCTCACCAAGCGCTACGGGCCCGTCACGGCCGTGTCCGACGTCTCCTTCAGCGTCGACAAGGGCAAAATCGTGGGATTTCTTGGCCCCAACGGGGCCGGCAAATCGACCACGATGAAGATTCTCTCGTGCTTCATGCCGGCCTCCGGCGGGAGCGCGCGAGTGGGCGGCTATGACGTCTTCAGCCAGTCGCTCGAGGTGCGCCGCCGCATCGGCTACCTGCCCGAAAACGCCCCGCTCTACACGGATCTTCCGGTTGCGGCATACCTAGAGTTCGTCGCCGAGATCAAGGGGGTCGGCCGTCGGGAGCGCCGCGCCCGGGTCGACGAGGTCATGGAGCGCTGCTTCATCACCGACATGCGCCGGCGTCTGATCGGCAAGCTGTCCAAGGGCTATCGCCAGCGGGTGGGCCTCGCCCAGGCCCTCCTTGGCAATCCCGAGGTGCTGATCCTGGACGAGCCCACGATCGGGCTCGACCCGAAGCAGATCACTGAGATCCGTTCGCTGATCCGATCCTTGGCGGGCCAGCACACCGTGATTCTCTCCACGCATATCCTGCCCGAGGTGTCGATGGTCTGCGACGGCGTCATCATCATCAACCGCGGCCGCATCGTCGCCCAGGGCACCCAGTCCGAGCTGGTGGAGCAAGTCTTTCCCACGGCGCGGATCGAGGTCGAGATCGGCGGGCCGCGCGACGCGGTGGTGGCGGCACTGCGCACCGTGCCCGGCGTGCTGGGCGTGGAGGATCTGCCGGGCACGGACGGCTCCGCCCGCGCCCTCGTCGAGTCGCCCCGCGGCCGCGACGTCCGGGCCGAGGTCGTCCAGCTCGTGGCGGCGCGCAACTGGCGGCTGCTCGAGCTGCACCAGGTCGGCATGAGCCTCGAGGAAGTCTTCATCCGTGTCGTGGCGGGCGAGCAGGAGAGCGAGGCCTGATGCGCTGGGTTCCCGTGTTCAAGAAGGAAATGCGCCTCTACTTCGGCTCCCCGGTCGCCTACGCCTTCCTCGCCCTCTTCCTCCTGATCGCGGGCTGGATGTTCTCGCAGATCTTCCTGATCTTCAGCGAAATGTCCATGCGCTCGTTCATGCAGCCGATGGCCGCCCAGAACCTCAACCCGACCGAGAACGTCATGCGGCCGGTCTTCTCCAACATGAGCGTGGTGCTGCTCTTCTTCATCCCCATGCTCACGATGCGGCTGTTCGCGGAGGAGAAGAAGTCCGGCACCATCGAGCTGCTGCTCACGTACCCGGTGCGGGACGGTGAGGTCCTGCTAGGGAAGTTCCTCGCGGCGGGCGCGGTGTACGTGATCCTCCTCGCCCTCACCTTGGCCTATCCCGGGCTCATGTGGGCGTTTGGGCGGGTCGAGTGGGGCGCGGTCCTTACCGGCTATCTTGGTCTGCTTTTGCTGGGGGCGGCCTTCCTCGCAGTGGGCGTCTTCATCTCCGCCCTGACCGAGAACCAGATCGTCGCGGGCTCCGCCACCTTCGGTGTGCTGCTGGCGTTCTGGCTCATCGGCTGGGGCGCCGACGCCGCGGGCGGCAAGCTCCGCTCGCTGCTGCAGTACCTCTCGATCATCGAGCACATGGACGGCTTCGGCAAAGGCGTCATCGACACCAAGGACGTCGTCTACTACGTCACGGTGGCGGCCTTCGCCCTCTTCCTCACCCTGCGCGCCCTCGACGCGAAACGGTGGAAAGGCTAGGACGTTGATGCAGACGGCGCGTCGCTGGGCATTCCCTGCGGGGGGGATCTGTCTCGTGGGCGCCCTCGCGCTCTGGCGCCTCGTCCCCTGGCTCGTGCGCCTGCAGTGGGCCCTGGTCATCGCGGGTGGCGCGCTCGTCCTCCTTGCGCTCGTCCTGAACGCGGGGGCTCTCGGCGCCTTCGCGGGCCGGCGCTCGGCGCGCTACGGCGCCGGTGCGGCGGTGCTGGTCGTGCTCGCCCTCGGGGTGGCCGTCTTCGCCAACGCCCTGTCCGCCAAGCACAGCGCCCGCTGGGACCTCACCGAGAACCGCCGCCAGAGCCTCTCGCCGCAGTCGATCCAGGTGGCGCGCGGTCTCACCGATCCAGTCGAGGCCATCGCGTTCTACCGGAGCGACATGCCGCAGAAGCGCGCCACGGAGGACCTGCTCAAGCTCTACGCGTCGTACTCGAACGGCAAGCTGACCTGGCGCATGGAGGATCCGGACCGATCGCCCGGCCTGTCCCAGCGCTACGGCGTGGACAACTACGGCACCGTGATCCTCGAGCGGGGCGGTAAGGCCGCGGCCAAGTCGGAGAAGGTCACGGACGCCGACGAGGAGCGCATCACCAACGGGCTCATCAAGCTCACGCGCGAGGGCAAGCGGGTCGTCTACGTGCTCAAGGGGCATGGGGAGAGCGATCTCGCCAACACCGATCGCCCCGGCTTCAGCCAGGCCAAGGAGCAGATGGAGAAGGCCAACTACGAGGTGAAGGAGCTCACCCTCGCGCGCGACGCCAAGGTGCCGGACGACGCCGCCATGGTGATCGTGGCCGGCCCGAAGACCGATCCGCTTGCCCCGGAGCTGGCCGCCCTCGACGCCTACATCGCCAAGGGCGGCAAGGTCCTCTTCATGCTCGCGCCCTTCCAGGCCGACGGGCTCCGCAGGTACCTCGCGCGCTACGGCTTCGACCTGGGCGAGGACCTGGTCGTCGAGCTCAATCCCATCGGCCGCGCATTCGGGCTCGGTCCAGAGGTGCCGGTGGTGACGCAGTACGAGGCGCATCCAATCACGCGCGACCTCGGCGGACTCATGACGCTGTTCCCGCTGTCGCGCTCGGTGGACGTGGCCAAGGGGCTGCCGAAGGGCGTGACCGCGCAGGCTCTGGCCAAGACCAGCCCGCAGTCGTGGGGCGAGACCGACAAGAACGCGCTCGCGCGGGGGGAGGCCAAGCCGGACCCGCAGGACAAGAAGGGGCCGCTGCCGGTGGCTGCGGTGGCCACGCTGGAGCAGCCCGGGGACGCCGCGACCCCCGCGCCGGCGACGCCGGCCGCGGAGGGCGAAGCCGCGAAGAAGGCGCCCAAGGCGCGGCTCGTCGTCGTGGGCACCGCGAATCTCGCGTCCAATCAGTTCCTGGGCGCGCAGGGCAATCGTGATTTCTTCATGAACATCGTGTCCTGGTTGGCCGAAGACGAGAGCTCGATCTCGGTGCGGGCGCGCGACGCCAAGTCGGCACCGATCGTCCTGACCCCGCCCCAGGCCGAGCTGGTGCTGTGGGGGCCGGTGGCGGTGCTGCCGGGCGCGGTCATCCTCGTGGGGATCCTCGCCGTCGTGAGCCGCCGCCGCTCCCGCTAGGAGGAGCCGGTGAGCCGCTGGATCACCATCGCCGTCCTGGTGTTGCTCGTCGCCGGACTGAGCAGCTTCTACTACTACGACACCTACTGGCTGGAGCCCGCCCGCGAGAAGAAAGAGTCGGTGAAGGGGCGCCTCTGGTCCGATCTCGAGCCCAAGGACGTCGAGGGCCTGACGATCAAGCGCAAGGGCGAGACCGTCCGCGTCAAGCGCACCGATTCGGGCTGGGAGCTGCTCGACCCCATCAAGACCCGCGCCGACCGTGGGGCCGTCGACGGCATCGTCACGAGCCTGGCTACCGCGCGCGTGGATCGTGAGGTGGCGTCGAGCCCCGCCTCGCTCGACGAGTTCGGGCTCAAGACCCCCGAGGTCGAGGTGACCGTCGATGTGAAGGGGAAGCCGCCGCTTGCGCTCCTCGTCGGGGGTAAGAGCCCGACCAGCGCGTGGGTGTTCGCCAAGGAGTCGGCGAAGCCCGCGGTGCTCGCCATGTCCGAGATGCTGTCACGCGAGCTCACCAAGCCCGTTACCGAGCTGCGCGACCGGACGGTGCTGGCCTTCGACCGCAAGAACGTGAGCCAGATCGATCTGGCGCTCCCCGGTGACGCGATCACGATCGAGAGCGCGGAGGGCGGGAAGTGGCGCATCGTCAAGCCGCGCGCGCTCCCGGCCGACTCCGACCTGGTGACGGACTTCCTGGACAAGCTCGAGGCGGCCAAGGCCAAGGACTTCGTGGACGACGCTCCCAAGTCGCGGGCGCCGTTCGGCCTCGACAAGCCCACGACGGTCACGCTGTGGGTCGGCAAGGACAAGGAGCGCGCCGCGCGCACCTTGCTCTTCGGTCGCGACGACAAGGACAAGAAGGGCGTGTACGTGATGCGGGGGGGCGAGCCCGGCGTGATGCTGGTGCCCGAAGAGGTCTGGACGGTGGTGCCCAAGACCGTGGGGGTGCTGCGCGACAAGGTCGTGCTCGCGTATCAGTACGACAAGGTGAGCAAGGTCGAGGTGGCGAGCCCCCGCGGGGACGTCGTACTCGAGAAGGACGGGGTCGGGTGGAAGCTCACCGCGCCCGAGCCCCTCAAGGCCGACACCGGAAGCGTGAACAACCTCCTGTGGAAGATTCGAGACCTGCGCGCGAGCGGCTTCCTCGAGGAAGACGCCGCCGGGGTGCCGCGTTATCTCGCCAAGCCGGACGTCACCGTGAAGGTGTGGGAGGAGGGGGCCAAGGAGCCGCGCGTGCTCCTCCTCGCGCCCTCGCGCGAGACGCGCGGCGGCCAGCCCGCAGCGGTGGCGGCGGTGGCCGGGCGCGGCCCCGTGATGCTGGTGGAAGCCAAGGCTCTGACCGACATCGGCCTGTCCGCGGGCGATCTGCGCGACAAGAACCTGCTGCCGGCCTTCGAGCTCGGGGACGTCAAGCGCGTGCGCCTCGCCGGCGCGGGCAAGTCGCTCACCGTCGAGCGCAAGGGCGAGTCCGACTGGCAGGTGATCGAGCCCTCGCGCGGCGCCACCAAGGAGCGCAAGGTCTCGGATCTACTCTTCGCCCTCAAGGGGCTCCGCTGGAAGGAGATCGTCTCGCCCAAGGGAGACGACGCGCCGCGCTTCGGGCTGGACAAGCCGGAGGCGGAGGTGACTCTTCTCAAGGGCGATGGCTCGGAGATCGCGGGCCTCCTGGTGGGCAAGACCGATGGCGATCGCACCTACGTGAAGCTCAGGTCCGCGCCGGCCGTCTACGCAGTAGACTCAAAGCAGGTGGCCGACATTAAGAAGGCCCCGGCCGAGATCCCGGGCTGAGCGAAGGGTGCACGGGCTCCCGGCGAAGCTTGGCAGTGAAGGAGCTCGCGATGAAGCGCCTGACAATGATTGGAATCGTTAGCCTGATCACGGGGTTAGCGCTGTTTGCCCTCGCGCTCGGAACGGCCGAGGCCGGCGGCCCCAAGGTCCTGGTTGGTCCCACCCCGTGGAAGGGCCAGACCCGGCAGTTCCACCAGCAGCGGCCGCACGTCACGGACACGCCGCCCGCGTCGGTGACCTTGCCCCGCCACGCATTCCCGGTGCAGCCGAGGCCGCCCATTTTCGTCCCCGGCTTTCCCAATCGGCCCAGCTATCCGTTCCTGTCCTACGGCTATGGCTGCTGCGTGTACTCGGCGCCGACCTACGGCACCTGGGTTCCGGGCTACTGGGCGTATCAGTGGGTACCGCAGTCGGCGTCGTCCAGCACCTGGATGCCGGGCTACTACGACGCAGACGGCGTCTGGGTCGCAGGGTATTATTCGTCGCAGACGGTGCAGGGAGGCTCTTACCAGCCGTACTGGGTGCCCGGTTACTGGAGCCCCTGAGCGGCGCGCGAGGATCGCCTCGTGACGCGCGCTCCATGGCGTTGATGGTTCGTCGGTCATGGGGAGGTATGTCGATGCCCATTCGCGCTCTGATCCGCGTCGCCGCCGCGGCGATCGTTCTGACCCTCGGGGTGGTGACGGCGGCGCCGGCGCTGGAGGTCGGCCAGAAGGCGCCCGACTTCACGCTGCCCGCGGCCGGAGGCAAGACGGTCAAGCTCTCCGATCTCCTGGGCAAGGGCCCCATTGTCCTCTACACGTTCATCCAGGCCTTCACCAAGCCCTGAACGGAGGAGATCAGCGGCTTCGAGGCGAATCTCGCCAAGTTCGAAGCCGCCAACGCCCAGGTCGTGGGCGTCAGCGCCGATCACATCGCCACACTCGACGCGTTCGCGAAGGCCAACAACACCAAGCAGCTGTTGCTGTCGGATTTTCGCCGTCAGATGCTGCCGGCCTATGACGCGCTCGTCACCGACGAGAAGAGCCCGATCTACCGGTATGCCAAGCGGGCCTACTTCGTCATCGACAAGGAGGGCGTCGTCCGCTACATGAAGGTCCAGACCAATGCCCTCGACCTCCTCAAGCCCGAGGAGGTGCTGCAGGCCCTCAGGGACTCGGGAGCGTGAGCCTCGTCCCCTCCGGGCGGAGGTGGTGGCTGGCCGCACTGCTCGTGCTCGCGGCCGCCGCTCACGCGGCGGCCGCGGCGCCGGACTGGGCCTCGATCGGGGCGGCGTCCTACGAACCGCCCAAGTCGGCGCCCGCCTTCACCCTGCCCGATCTCGCGGGGAAGCCCGTCACCCTCGCGGATCAGCGCGGCAGGATCACGCTTCTTTTCTTCTGGGCCACCTGGTGACCGGATTGCCGGAAGGAGTTGCCTTCCGTCAATCGCCTCTACACGGAGCTCGGAAAGAAGGGCCTGGCCGTGCTCCTGGTGAGCTTCCGCGAGGACGCGGAGCTGGTGCGGCGCACCGTCAAGGAGCGGGGCTATTCCGCGCCGGTGCTGCTCGATGCCAGCGGCGACGTGACCGGCCGGGTGTACGGGGTATTCGGGCCCCCCACCGTCCATGTGATCGATCGTGACGGTCGCCTCGTCGCGCGGATGGCGGGCCCGATGGACTGGGATAAGCCGGAGGTCCGACGCGTGATGGAATCGTTGCTGGACGCCCGCTAACCGCCATGAGCGACGCGCCGCTGATCAAGCAGCTCGAGCTGGGCCCGATGCAGAACTTCGTCTACCTGATCGGAGATTCCCTCACGCGGCAGTGCGTGGTCGTGGACCCCGCCTGGGAGATCGACGCGATCGTGGACGAGGCCGCGGCGGATGGCATGGAGATCACCGGCGCGCTCGTGACCCACACGCACCAGGATCACGTGGGCGGCCATCTCTTCGGTCACGACATCCCCGGCGTGGCCGAGCTGCTCGGGAAGGTCAAGGCGAGGGTCTACGTGCACAAGGCCGAGCGCGAGTTCCTGCGCGGCCTGAGCTCGGACGTGACGAAGGTGGAAGGCGGCGACACCATTCAGGTCGGCCGTTTCCCGCTGACGTTCATCCACACGCCGGGGCACACACCCGGCTCGCAGTGCTTCCTCGTCGACGGACGTCTCGTGTCCGGCGACACGCTGTTCATCCGGTCCTGCGGCCGCACCGATCTGCCTGGCAGCGATCCGAAGGAGATGTACACGTCGCTGACCCAGCGGCTGGGCGCGCTACCCGACGAGACGGTCGTGCTGCCCGGCCACAACTACGGTGGCTCGCATACCACGATCGGCGCGGAGAAGCGGCAGAACCCCATGATGCGCTTCGCGTCCATGACGGACTTCCTGCGCGCCATGGGGCGCCCCGAGTAGACATCTCCGCCCTCTGCATCGTCAATCCCGCCGCAGGCGGCGGGCGCACCGAGCGTCTCTGGCCCGCCCTCCGCGACCGTCTGGTGCGACTCGGCCTGGCCTTCGAGGCCGTCGAGACGCGCGCGACCGGTGAGGGCACGGCGCGCGCGGCCGAGGGGGTGCGCGCCCGCGTGGATCTCGTCATCGCGGTGGGCGGCGACGGGACGCTCAACGAGGTGGTCAACGGGATCACCGGCGAGGACGGCCGGCCCCTCGCGACCCTCGGCGTCATCCTCACCGGCCGCGGCCGAGACGGCGCCCGGACGCTCGGCGTGCCGCGCGACCCCATCCGCGCCGTCGAGCGCCTCGCAGCGCAGGCGCACGCGGTGCCGCGCGACCTCGGCCTCGTCCGCTGGTCCGGGGGACGCCGCTTCTTCGTCACCGTCGCGGGAGCCGGGTTCGACGCGGTGGTCGCCGCCCGCGCCCTCACGCTCCCGGATCCCGGGACCGTGCCGTACCTGCGGGCGGTCGTGTCGAGTCTTCGCGACCATCGGCCATGGCCCCTCGAGATCCGCGTCGACGAGGCGCCGGCCCGGAGCCTGGCGGTCACCGGCGTGATGTTCGCCAACGGCCCGACCTGCGGCGGCGGGATGCGCATCGCGCCGGGCGCCCATGCGGCTGACGGGCTCCTGGACCTCGTCATCCTCGGCGCGCTCTCGCGCGCCGCGCTGCTTCGCTGGCTTCCCACCGTGTACTGGGGCGGCCATCTCCGCCATCCGCGCATCACCCTCGAGCGCATGCGCGCGGTCACGGTGGCGAGCGATCGGCCGCTGCCCCTTCAGCTCGACGGCGAGCCGTGCGGCGCCGCCCCCTTCGAGGTGACGGTGGCGCCCGGTGCGCTCCGGGTGCGCACGTGACGCGGCAAGGCCGCGCCGGAGCAGGCGATTTCTTGACTTGTCACGGGGCCGCGTGGTCTGATCGGCCCGCCATGAGGACGACGGCGTGAGGAACTGGCTGAAGGTCCGGTTCATCACGGGCTTCTTCGTCACCGTGCCCGCGATCGCGACGGCGTGGCTCCTCTACGTGTTCTGGGACGCGATCGACGGCTTCTTCTCGCCGGGATACGAGCGCATCTTCGGCCGGCGCATCCCCGGGCTGGGCTTCCTGACCGCGGTGATCCTCATCCTGGTGATGGGCACCATCGCGACCAACGTGGTGGGGCGGCGCATCCTCGCCCGCGTCGAGCTTCTGCTGACGCGCGTGCCGATCTTCCGCAGCATCTACCCCACGATCAAGGAGCTGTTCGCGTCGTTCTCTCCGGAGAAGCGCGGCTCATTCAAGGAAGTCGTCCTCGCCGAGCACCCGCGGAAGGGCGCCTTCGCGTTCGGCTTTCTCACCTCGGAGTTCCTGCTCGAGGGACCGGAGGGCAAGCGTCAGATGGTCACGGTATTCGTGCCCACTAACAATCTCTACCTGGGCGACGTGATCGTGGTCCCGCGCGACGAGGCGATCTCGACCGGTCTCAGCGTCGAGGAGGGCATCCGCATCATCCTCTCCGCGGGGACGGCGTCACCGCCCCGGCTGCCCCGGCAGCGCGGCTGAGGCCGGCGTCCACCCCTCCAGCCACCGATTCACCTCCTCTCCCATCGGGAAGAGCTTCCCGAAGAAGAAGTGATCCGCCCCGTCGATGACGGCAACCCGTGCCGGCGCCAGGCGCGCGGTGAACCGCTCGAGCTCCGGCAGCGGGCAATAGGGGTCACGGCTACCTGCGATCACGCAGAGATCAGGTCGCGCCGGCGGCGCGGTGCTCCAGTCGAGCATTCCCAGCGGGGGGCCGATCAGGCAGAGCGGCAGCGGTGTCTCCGCGGCCACACGACCGGAGACCCAGGCGCCGAAGGAATAGCCGAGCAGCCCGATGCCCGCCCATCGGGGCAGCGCGGCCCCGAGACGGGCAAGGGCCGTGCGCACGTCATCCATCTCGGCCGCACCGCCACCGTGGGTGCCGCCCGATGCGCCCACCCCGCGAAAGTTGAAGCGGAGCGTGACGAGCCCGCGCCCCTGGGCCACTTCGGCGGCGCGCACCACGACGGGATTGTCCATGTCGCCGCCATAGAGGGGATGAGGATGGCAGAGCACCACGCCGGCGCCGGCGCCGGGCGGCGCGGCGAGCCGGCCCTCCAGCGAGGGCCCACCCCGCACGTCCAGCGTCACGGATTCTTCCATTGCGGGAATATTTAAGGGCCGAGGCTCGTCGGAAGCAACGGGTATACTTCGACCGATGCGCCGTCTCGGATGTCTGTGGAATCGTTCCCGACTCGCCCCCCTCGCGGATGGCGCACTGTTTCCTCGCAGTGCGGCTGGCGCTGCGCGTCATCTCGAGCGTTGCGGGGCCTGCCGCCAGACCGTCGAACACATGGTGGCCCTGCGCCGCGAGCTGCGCGAGAGCGCTCCGGTCGTCGCGGAGCCGGACTGGACGGGCTTCTGGTCGGGGCTGCAGACGCGCCTCCGTACCGAAGCGGCGCGGCCGATACGCGAGGCCTGGTGGCGCCCGCTCTGGAAGCCCGTGTGGGGCCACCCTCGCATGGCGATGGCCACCAGCGGCGTCCTCGCGGTGCTGCTCGCGGTGTCGCTGTGGCCCGCGGGTGAGGGCGAAGTCCAGATCGCGGAGGCCGCCCCCGTGGTCGTCCAGGACGTAGACACGCCCGATCCGAATGGGAGCGTGATGGTGTACTCGGCCCCTGATCGCGGTCCCGAGCGCGGGGTCACCGTGATCTGGGTGTTCGCCTCGGCCGACGGCCGCTAGCCGGACTGTCCGAGCGTCGCCAGACGCTCTCGGGCGAGCGGCGCTTCCTCCGACTGGGGGAAGTTGTCGATCAGGTACTGCAGGCGTGTCTGGGCCAGCTTGGTCTGCTTGAGCTCGAGCAGCGCCAGCGCTTCCTTGTAAAGCGCGGTGGGCACCCGCTCACCGCGGGGATAGTTCAGCACCAGCTTGCGGAACTCCTGCACCGCCTGCTCCAGCTCGCGATTGGCCTTGTCGGTCTGGCCCGCGGCGAGGCTCGCGCGGGCCTGACTGAAGAGCGACTCGCCCACCCAGTACTGCGCCTGATCGGCGAGGGGCGCGTCCGGGTAGCGCCGCACGAACTCGCGGAACCCCGCGATGGCCAGCGGATAGTTGCCCTTGCTGAAATCGAGATAGGCCGCTTGATAGGCCTGTTCCGGCGTGGGGCCGCCGGATGATGACGGGCGGGGCGCGGCCGGGGTCGACGAGGGCGGTGCGCCGCCCGGTGCCGGAGAGGGAGAGCTCGGCCGCGAGGCCAGCTCTCGACTGAGCGTCTCCACACGGCGCGAGAGCTCGTCCAGGCGCGCCGCCACGCGCGTGAGCTCGGTGGAGAGCGCATCCACCCGCGTCGACAGCGACGAGATCTGCTTGTTCTGCTCGGCGCTCTGCTCGCGCGTGCGCCGGTCGATCTGTCCCACCACCGTGTCGGTGTCGCCGCGGCTGCGGTGCACGGACAGCGTCAGCGCGTTCAGATCCCGCTGGAGCTGGGCGACGTCCTGCTCCAGGGCGCCGGTGGCGTCAGCGCAGCCACCCGCCCCGAGGGCGAGGGCGACGAGAAAGCCGAAGGGGAGCACGAGGCTCCCCTTCGGTCCACGGTACTGCACCAGGGTATTCCCTCCGATCGTCGCCGGCTAGCGGGCCTTCACGAGGAAGTGGGCGCGGCGGTTCTTCTGCCAGCACGCCTCGTTGCTCTCGGTGCAGACCGGCCGCTCCTTGCCGTACGAGATGATCGTGATGCGATTGGCCTGGATCCCCTGCGAGACCAGGTAGTTCATGGTCGCCTTGGCGCGGCGCTCGCCGAGAGCCAGGTTGTACTCATTCGTGCCCCGCTCGTCGCAATGCCCCTCGATCAGCACGAGGTTGTTGGCGTTGGACTTGAGCCAGCCGGCATTGGCGTCCAGGGTCTTGGCGTCATCCGGACGGATGTCGTACTTGTCGAAGTCGAAGTAGACGTCCCTCAGGTTCGCGTTCTCCGCGAACTCGCTCGGCCGCGGGGGAGTGGCCGGGGCCGCCGTCGCGGGCGCGGCGGG